>JANSWS010000145.1 GCA_024743355.1 bacterium | reverse complement strand
TTGCCCAAGACTCAAGACTCAAGACTCAAGACTCAAGACTCAAGACTCAAGACTCAAGACTCAAGACTCAAGACTCAAGACTCAAGACTCAAGACTCAAGACTCAAGACTTTCGCGCGGAAGCGCTACTTGCCGATCCGCCGCCAGACGTCGCGCAAATCATCCACCTTCTGCCCACCGATTGTTGTTGAACCGGACATTCGATGCGTCTGGCCACACAAGTTTTTGTTTTGCATCTATTTGAGACGCGGGATCAAGAGTGCATCGACTGGACATACGTTTTCCCCTGCATAGGAACGCCGAGGGCAAATGGTGTTGGTGCGTTGCCTCAATCGCTTGGAACATAAGAGAACAGAGAAAACAGAGCAGCTCAGCCGGTGAGTTCACCATACAAGAACGCCCTGGCAAAAGCCCAGCGTCGCTTGGCCGTGGCCGGTGAAATCCCTAATAGCTCAGCTGCATCCTTGAGTGGCATGCCGGCGAAGTATCGCAGTTTCAATAGATCGGCGATGTGCGGATGCTCTATTTCGAGGCGGCCCAGCGCTTCATCAATCGCCAGAAGTCGATCCGGCTGTTCGTTACTGGCCGGGCAGTTGATCTCCAAGTCGACTCGGTCCCGGTCGCCACCGTGCTTAGGACGTTGCTTCGCTCGTGCTCGATCGATCAAAATCCGCCGCATGGCCTCGGCTGCCGCGGCGAAAAAATGGCCGCGAGAGTCCCAATTAGCGGAGGTGCCATCCACTAGCCGTAGATAGGCCTCATGCACGAGGGCGGTCGCGTCCAGTGTTTGCCCTGCGCTTTCACGAGCCATTCTGGTAGCAGCAAGCTTACGCAGCTCGTCATAGACAAGCGGCAAGAGTTGTTCTGCCGCGGACGGGTCGCCGGAGTCAAGTTGAGAAAGAATGGTCGTGATATTCAACAAGTCGGTCACTCGCCAATTGCGGCCTTGCCCTGACTCTTATTCAGCCAAGGAAGCCTAGTTTTATCTTCCGCTCGCTTCGCGAATATGGCCCCCCAACCCGTGACATACTGATGAAGGCTGGCACTTCGAGAGGCAAGTTCAAAGTCATCGATGCTTCTGACTTCGCTCATTGTTTGGCTCCTTGGGCTTCCCCGTCACATGAACCAATGCGAGTTTGACGGGACCAGGGCTCACGCAAGCCGACAAAAAACCTCAATTCTTCTGGACTGCGCTTCGGGATGCAATCCATCGCCAGGCCTAAACGCCTATTTGGCCATGGTTTACGGCCTACATGCCGCGGGAGAATTTGTCCGAGATTTTTTCTATGCTAGTGAGGTAATCCGGGCAGCGAATACGCACTGATCAGTAGAGGAAAGTAGCCATCATCGCTCCGCGTGATGTTGCCCGACCAACAACTTCCCATGCAAATCAATTTCGGATCGGATAGGTTGGCCTGTTGACATGTTGTCCTTTTCCACAGGACAAGTCTTGTCTCAGCCAGTCCGAGAGAGGAAGCCCGAAAGTCCACGGTCCGTCCCGAAACATCAAGATCGAAAACTTAAGTATCAGAAAACATGGTGACATCCCGCGAACTTTGGTATGGCGTCCCGGTCGCCGCGGGTATTCAGCGGCGGCACCTTCCACTGATGCAAACGGCCGATGCCGCTTTGTACACATGGTCTTCGAAAGGTAAGCCATGACCCAAGAAGAGATCTTTGCCAAAGCGATCGAACTTGCAGCCGAGGAGCAAGTTGGCTTCTTGGATCAAGTGTATGCGGATCGACCGCGAGACCGGGCCAAGATGGAAGCCATGCTGGCGGCCCACCGGCAGTCCGATAGCCTGCTCGATACGGATGCCTTCTCCAGTGAAACGGTCGTTGAGGAACAACCGCCAGTTCCCCGGCAGATTGGCGATTTCGAAATCCTTCGCGAACTGGGCCGCGGTGGAATGGGAGTGGTCTACGAAGCCAAGCAGAAGTCGCTTAAACGCCAAGTCGCATTGAAAATCTTATCCAGCGGCCTGGGGTTGAGCAGCAAAGCCATCTTGCGTTTCCGCCGCGAGGCTGAGGCCGCCGGGAAACTGCACCATACCAATATCGTTCCGATCTACACTACCGGCGAGGATCGTGGCATTCATTACTACGCTATGGAACTCAAGTGTATCAGCCCATTCGCGACTATTTCTGTGGTCCAGGGGAAAGCAAGATCAACGCTCAGGAGTTGATCGAACGGTGTAAGCGAACGCCGGCTCCTAACGCTTCTCTCATGCATGCCCGCTTTTACTTGGGAGTGGAAGCGATCGCTGATTGCCGCTATGAAGACGCCAAGCAATATTTTCAGGCATGCCGCGAGGGAAAGGAGTTTATGTTCACGGTATACTTCTTGAGCGATCTGCTTCTGCGACACTACGACGATTGGCATAGTTGGCGGCTTGAGACCGGCAATGTGGAATTGGGTAACGTTCGAACAATGAGTGTCCGATAGTCGCCTTTCGCTCCGCGAAAGTAGCGTTTATCCGCAGCTTTCGCGGAGCGAAAGGCGACCGTTATTGATCGCACGATCCTTGATTCAGCTGAGACCGACGACAGACGCGTTGATTGACACGGTGGAAGATGACCGACATCGGCGAACTGCTAAAGGCAATTGATACCGGCGATCGACAAGCCGCTGCCGAGCTATTACCCGTTGTCTACGCCGAACTTCGCAAGCTCGCCAGGTCTCGTCTTGCCTCGGAGACGCCTGGCCAATCCCTGCAGGCGACGGAACTGGTGCATGAAGCGTATCACCGACTGGTCGATGCAAAGGATGGCGGGGATCCAAAATGGAATAGCACGGGTCATTTCTTCGGTGCGGCCGCTGAGGCCATGCGGCGCATCCTGATTGATCGAGCCCGAGCCAAATCAGCGCAGAAACGTGGCGGCGATCTGCAAAGGGTCGAGTTGGAAGGACTGGAGCATCCCGCTGCCAAGAAGCCGGAAAAGCTACTGGAACTCGACGAAGCCCTCACCAAACTCGAGGCCGAGAATCCGCAGAAGGCTCAGCTGGTAAAGCTGCGGTTTTTTGCTGGACTGACCAACCAGCAAGCTGCAACTGCCCTCGGTATCTCAACCGCCACCGCCGATCGCCACTGGGCCTTTGCCCGGGCCTGGCTGAAGACCGAGATGGACGAAAATGGCTGACAGCGAAGGCGAGCCAAATACCAAACAGGAATGCTTGGTTGAATTTGGACTGCTTCGGCTTGTAAATCTGCTCGATGAACAAGCTTATCAGTTGGGATTTCCGACAATCCATGGGAGCCAATTGCGATCCCGCTTCATGCATTCGAGCTAGCCTCGAGCCAAGAGTTAATGAGTCCCTTCAGGGCATGCAATGCGGGCGAGCTCACTTCGCTCGCCAGTTCGGTTCAGCACCCATCCGTCGCAAGAAGGCTTCCGCCCAATGATGGTCGCCAGTAGGCCACTTGATGCACCTTTGGAAATGTTCCTCCGCACTATCTCGATCTTGGAAAAGCAGCGACTTCAGTCCAGCAGCCAGGTACATCCGCGACTTCTGAAATCTGGCCGTACTCAGGTGCAGCAATTCGTTCGGAATCTCCAGTTCGTCGCTGCGGACATATTGAATCAGTGAGCTTTCCCATTCCGACAAGTCTGCGTCATTTTCGAGTGCCCGATCGCAGCCTTTGCGCCGCAGACCGCCGTCGCTTTGCGTCAGCAAGAAAACCTCTGGAGGGGCCTTCTTCTTTAACAGGTGCCGAAACGTTTGCATTCGTTTGACTGCAAAATCGATTTGTTGTTCGTTGTCCGTTTCGAAAGCTATGACGGAAGCCAATGCAGCGGCAGACCAGGCTGTGTTAAAGTTGTCCCTCGCGGTACCGGCTTCGAGTTCATCCAGAATTCCGGAATTCTTTTCTGGATAGTCTAGCGAAGCGATGTACTGCGCGGGCACCTCCGGGTGGTACGTCCGACATTCGTCCAGTTGTCGACGATCGCGTACCTCTCTCGCATAAGTGGCTAGAGCCAAAACAGTTACGGGAAACTTCATATGCCGCCTCATTCTCTGCGCAATTTCATCAGCGTCTCGCTTGAGTTGTTCGTACTCCGACGAGCCTCGCTCTTCGAAGCGCATCGCAGTCGTGTGACTCCAAATGCCGCTCACGAGCACGTATGGATTGTCCGGCATTTCTTTGTAAGCCCCCTTGAATAGCCTAAGCGCTTCGCGGATATCATCCAGGTTCCCATAATCATGCGCTCGTTGCGTCAAGCCATCTGCGCGAATGGCGTCCGAAAGCGCCGACTGAAATCCCGTGGACAAAGTCTTCAGTGTGCCATTACCCTTCTCGGAATCCGAGAACAAGAATTGCGCCTGCCCCAAGAAGAGTTTTTCCAGGTCCGTCAGTTCACGCGTCTCGGAGATTTTCTCGGCGGTCACAAGCGGGTTGTCCTCCGCGTTCGTGAACGGGTTAATGTTTGCATACATGCGTGCGGTTGCAAGCAGAGCCAAAGGAATCACGGACGATCCTTTAAGCTCGCGTGCCGCCGATTCCAGACGCCGAATTCCCTCGTCGGTGTTCCCATCAAATATCAGTTGTTGCGCTCGAATCAGCTCAATCTCTGGTTTCTTCAGAATATCCAGCGACTCCCCTTCGCTAATGAAGCTGTTGCTCTTGGCTGTTTTACCGTTCATGGCGGCCGTAATCGCTTCGCGCAAATAGAGCTCTCGTAGCCTTGCATTTGCGACTTGTTCCGCCGTTAAAGCTGAAGAAGCTATTTTGGCAGAATACAAACTAGCTGCGGTGACGGCCAGCAGGGCAGTTGTCACGATGCCGGAGGTAGCAACCAGTGTCCGGTTTCTCCGCAAGAACTTGCGGAGCCGGTAGATCGAGGAAGGTGAGCAAGCCTCCACCGGCCGGTTGTTGAGGAAACGGGTGATATCGTCGGAGAAGCCCAATGGCGTCTCGTAACGTCGGGACCGTTCCTTATCGAGCGATTTCATCACAATCCAATCCAACTCACCGCGGACCGAGCTCTGGAGCTGTTCAGGTGAAAGACTGCGGTGTTTGGCAATGATCGTCAGCTGCTCGCCTGACGTACTTAGCCGTGTACTCGGCTTAGGTGGCTCCTCTTCGCGAATGAGATGCTGCATTTGCGCGTAGCCTGCATCGCGCAGCCGTTCAGCCTGCAGGGGAGTCGAGCCCGTGAGTAGTTCATAGAGAATAACTCCCAGTGAATAGACATCGCTTCGCGTGTCAACGTCCAGGCCACTCATTTCCGCCTGCTCGGGACTCATGTATTGCGGCGTACCGACCATTTGTCCGTACGCCGTGAACAAGGTCTTTTCGGTCAGCTGCTGATTGATGGCCTTGGCGACCCCAAAATCGATCACCTTGATTATTGGCTTTCCATCGTGAAGTGTAACCAGAATGTTGGAGGGTTTCAGATCGCGATGGATGATCCCCTTTTGGTGCGCATGCTGCACAGCTTGACACACTCTGATGAACAGCCTCAAACGCTCGCTGGTGTTCAGTTGATTCTTATCGCAGTACTCCGTGATCGGCACGCCCTTGACCAATTCCATCACGAAGTAAGGACGCCCGCTGTCGGTAGCGCCGCCATCCAAGACCCGCGCGATATTGGGGTGGTCCATCAAGGCTAAGGCTTGACGTTCCGCTTCAAAGCGAGCCACCACGGCACTCGAATCCATGCCCGGCTTGATCACCTTGAGAGCTACCTTCCGCCGAACCGGCCGCAACTGTTCGGCCATAAAGACGACCCCAAATCCGCCTTCGCCAATTTTCTGCAGCAACCTGTAACGCCCGATCTCCTGGCCGGGAGCCTCGGTAATGGGCTTCTGATCGACTGTGGGCAGCGGCTCAGGTCCAGCTGATTTGAGAAAATCCTGTTCCTGTTCATGGACAGCCAGCAAGGCATCGACACGTTCGCGGAGAGCCAAGTCGCCAGCGCAGATTTGGTCGAGGTAATCAGTACGAGCATCCTGGTCCGTTATGCGACGCGCGGTGTGGAATATGCGTTCATCATCGAGTTGCTGGCTGGCCATGAATTTCCGCTCCGGCTTGCTTGGTTTTGGGCTCCTGCATCCCTATGCGAAATCCGCATCAAGGCACCCCAACGGATTCCCGAAAAACTTTCGAAGTTCAATGGCCGGGGCCGCCTGACATTTCCAGTCGCAGCCAGGAACGGGCGTAAGCCCAATCGTTCTCGGCCGTGGAAGTGGAAATTCCAAGCGTCTGTGCTGCTTGAGCCGTGGTCAGACCGGCATAAAACCGGAGCTTAACCAATTCGGCTTTGCGGGGATGTTGCTGACAGAGTTTCTCCAGTGCTTCGTCCAGGCCCAAGATATCGTCGCAAGCCAGGGGTAAAACGGCCGGCTCAATCTCCGCCAATTCAACACGCTCCCGATCGCCACCCCTCTTGAGACTGGCCCGTTGTCGAGCACGTTCGATCAAGATTCGCCGCATGGCCTCCGCCGCTGCGGAGAAGAAATGCCGCGAGTTATCCCATTGCTGGGGTTGGGATGGATCGACCAGACGGACGTAGGCTTCGTGAACCAAAGCCGTAGCCTGTAAAGTTTGCCCAGGTTTCTCGCTGGCCAGCTTGATTTTAGCCAGGCGACGCAACTCTGAGTAGACCAGTGGCAGCAACTCCTCCGATGCCTGGCCATCACCCGATTCGATGCGTGCGATGATTTGCGTAACGTCACTCATGAGCCCCCCAATAGTCGCGAACTATTTTAGCAGGCCCTCCTTCGAAAGGCGCGCGACTCGCCAGTTTGTTCGCGTTGAGCAAAGGCTATCCATCCACGCTCAAGGCAACGATTTCTGTTCCGCGCAGTTGCATTTCCATCGTGAAGCACCATTCGTAGATCGATTCGAGCAAACCGGGGCCTTTATCACGATGCACTTCTATGGCGGCTTCAAGCACATCGCCTGTAGTCGCAGAGGATGGGACAAAAGTGGATGGATGGCAGACTCTTGCAAACAGAGTGAACAGAGCAAACCGCTCTGTTTTCTCGGGTTTCTCCTGTTCCATCAACTAGCCTGCCGGAAAGCTGCCTTTGGAACAACCCGCTACAGTCCCAATGCTGCGTTCATCGCGTCCAAGTCTTAGTTGCCGTTTGCACGCCACGAATCGGTAGCTTCTACCTCTTCCTTGCTGGCTGCACGCCAAATTCGGATATTGCCGTCTCGGTCTCAAGAAACGATTAGCTGGGAATCATTGGCTAGCCAGACAGAGCCGAAAGCTCCCATGCCCAGTTGGTCTATCAGGGACGTCATCTGTTCTTTGCTGTTTTGCTTCGGGTGTCGATGGAACAGCCTGCTTATAGGCGGTATCTTGTTCCGCATGAGCGACGTCACGCAAATACTCTCAGAAATCGAAACGGGTGATCCAGCTGCGGCCGATCGTTTGCTACCGCTGGTCTATGAAGAACTACGCAAACTGGCGGCTGCCAAGCTGGCCAACGAAAGGCCAGGGCAAACGCTGCAGGCCACGGCTCTGGTGCATGAGGCTTACTTGAGGCTGGTTGATCAGACCGCGGCTACAAAATGGGACGGGCGCGGGCATTTCTTTGCGGCGGCTGCGGAGTCGATGCGGCGGATTCTGGTCGAACGTGCACGGCGGCGGAAGGCGGAGAAGCACGGCGGCCACTTGGTCCGCGTGGAATTGTCCGATCGCAATCTTCTCTCACGAAGCGACCCCAACGAGATTCTCGCATTGAATGATGCGCTGGACGCTCTCGCCACCAGCGAACCTGAGGCCGCTGAGCTCGTGAAGCTGCGGATCTTCGCCGACTTTTCTGTTGACGAGGCCGGAAAGCTACTCGGCATGTCGCGAGCAACCGCTTATCGGCATTGGACTTACGCTCGAGCTTGGCTGAAGACGCAGCTGGCACGCGAGGCCGCTTCCAGCGAGGATTGAGAAAATCCGCAAAAAACGTGAGACAATTTGCGACGGCATTTCGCATTGCATTCCGGACCCATGAAGCTCAAGCGGAATCAGGTATCTCAAGGACTACACGATGAGCACGATCTCGGAAAATGCCAAAGCGATCTTTCTGGAAGCCGTCGAAAAGCGCTCGCCCAAAGATTGGCCCGAGTTTCTAGATCAGGCATGTGGTGACGATCGAACGCTTCGCGGCCATGTGGAAGGACTGCTGCACGCACACCGGGAACGGGACAGTCTGTTTGATGAGCCCCAATCGACCCGCGATTACGTGCCCTTGGTCCGGCCGGGGCAGAGCATCGGCCCTTACAAGATCCGGGAGCAGATCGGCGATGGCGGAATGGGAGTTGTCTACGTCGCTGAACAAGAGCAGCCACTCCGCCGCAAGGTTGCGCTGAAGGTCATCAAGGCAGGCATGGATTCGAAGGCGGTGATCGCTCGATTCGAAGCGGAACGCAATGCGCTGGCGATGATGAATCACCCGAATATTGCCAAAGTGCTGGATGCGGGAACGACCGAGCAAGGCCGCCCGTTCTTCGTGATGGAGTTGATCCAAGGCAAACCGATTACGGAGTACTGCGACCACAAGAAGCTGACCATCCAACAGCGGCTGGAACTGTTCACGCAGATTTGCAACGCGGTTCAGCACGCTCATCAAAAAGGAGTCATCCATCGCGACATCAAACCGTCGAACATCCTGGTCACAGAGATCGACGGCAAACCCGTTCCCAAAGTCATCGACTTTGGCGTCGCCAAAGCGCTGGGTGCGAATTTGACCGACCGCACGGTCTACACCAGTTTCCAGTCGCTGGTCGGCACACCCCTGTACATGAGTCCCGAACAGGCCCAGCTTAGCGGCGTGGACGTCGATACCAGCAGCGATGTGTATTCGTTAGGAATCTTGCTCTACGAACTACTGACAGGAACTACACCGCTCAGCGCCGACGAACTCAAGGCTGCTGCTCAGGACGAAGTTCTGCGTCGCATTCGCGAAACGGAGCCCCCGCGTCCCAGCAATCGCATCAGCTCGCTTGGCGAAACTTCGTCGCAAGTCTCCGAGTGTCGCGGCGCACAGCCTGAGCAACTCGGTCGCTTGGTGCGTGGCGACCTCGACTGGATCGTCATGAAGGCGCTTGAAAAAGACCGCAGCCGCCGCTACAAAACCGCGGACGCACTTGCTGCAGACATTGGAAGGCACTTGACCAGCGAACCCGTGGAGGCTCGGCCGCCTTCGACGGTTTATCGCATTCAAAAATTCGTAAGACGCAATCGATCCGGAGTCAGTTTTGTCGTGGTGATGTCGTTCGTTTTGTTGGCAAGTACGTTCATAGCAGGCTTGGGGTGGATAAGGGCTGCCCGCAACGAACGCAAGCTTCAGGACGCCCTTGGCGAATGGCGACATGAACTTATCGATCGCGGATTGGAAGCCGCATTTCGCGGAGACTTAGATGCCGTTGAACAGATTACAAAGAAGGCGAGAAAGGCGGACGCGTCTAAAGATTGGTGTCTCTTGCTTGAGGGACTCGCACACGGTCTAGGTGATAATCAAACTCAGGCGTCTCATCTTTTAGCGCAGGCTATCAAGGTCAACCCAGACAATCCCGCGACAGTGGCCACATTCCTTTCTATGGGAAATTTGGACGACGCCGGCTGGACGCAAACAGAATTCGAGGAGGCAGCACAGTCGCTAGGCACGGCTAAATCTCCAGGCGAATATCGGTCGTACGAACAGCTTCTGCTCGGGTGGGGACAAATGTATCTCGATCCAGAGAAGTCGATGTTGATGACCCGCGCGGCCATTGAGTTTCACCCACGGCCATGGCCCATTGCTGAAGTTCTGCTGGCGCACGCCGAAGGCCATGTTGCGCTGGATCGTGGTGATTTGAAACTTGCTAATCAGGCGGTCGCTCGTGCTTTTGATGCAAGTGAGATTTTGTATGCAAACTCATTTGCAAAGGCGATCTTGGCATTTACACAAATGGTTGCTTGGCAATTGGCAATTGACCAGAAGCCCCAAGAGGCCCAAGAGTATCTTCAGAATTGTGCCAATAGCGTTGAGGAGCTTGGCGAATACCAAGATGCGTTCTCGGTTCCCGCTATTCTCGCTATTTTCTATGAGCTCTCCGGCGATGAGCGTGCCGATCGACTGATGGAACTGAAATTCAAAACTCAGAAGGATTACGGAGTAGCGGGGAGTATCGGATACTTTTTTAGAGATGACGCAAATCAAAAGCTGACCTCGGAAAATCCGAAGCAGATGCCGATCGCTTCAGCAGCGACGTTCGCGATGATGGCCTCTCAAGGCGAGGAGGACCTCGCTTTACGGGGCTACCAATCGATTATTGCAGCACATCCAGAAACTGGTTTTGTCCTCGCTACCGCCATGCAGATACCATTTCTTGCTGGAAGAGATGACATCGCCACACGGGACGCAACAGCTTTTCTTGAGACGGTCGATATTCCGGACTTCCCTTTTTACCTCGCGCGAACCCGTCTCGAATACTATGCCCAAAAGATTGACGAAGACACATTAATGGCGCGAGTTGGAAGATCGCGAATTGGCCAGTCGCTAGCCCACTATGCAATCGCAATGCGGAAACTTCAGAAGGATCCAGACGCCGCAAAAAAGCATCTGCGGCAGTCCATAGAATCCAGACAGTTCTTTTTGCCGGAGTATTACATGGCTCAAGCACTCCTCAGGCATTATCCGCCACTGCGAGAAACTGAATGATTTTCATCACTGGGTTTCAGTCTCGAGTTGAAAGTGGTTTAGTATCGGCTGAAGACGTTGTTGGAGTTCGCGTTGCGGATGCACATGTTCAATCGTCTACCGAGACTACTTGCATGACCGACATCACCACCATCCTTTCGAAGATCGATCGAGGCGACCCGGCAGCGGCGGACGAGTTGTTGCCGCTGCTCTACGAAGGATTGCGGGGCTTGGCCGCGACTGACGCAGGTCTGTTCTCAAGGCGAAGCGGAAAATCTCAGGATTTTTCCATTCGCCGTGAGCCCTGCGGCTCAAAAACTCGCATTGGTTCCTGATAATCGAAATCTGCAAGGAGCCACCCATGAGCCAAGTCCGCCCGATTGAAGACCTGTTCGCCGAGCTGGTTGCACTAAAGTCGGCTGCTGAGCGAGAGGGTTATCTCGACAACCTTTGCGGCAACGATCAGGCACTGCGTGGGCAACTGGAAAAGCTCCTGGAGGCGAACGAACAGGCGGGGAGTTTCTTCGACCTATCTGGCGATGTTGCCCCTACCATCGACGCCGGCGGCGACGAGCTGAGCGGACAGCAAATCGGGCCTTACGCTTTGCGTGAAAAAATTGGCGACGGCGGTATGGGGATCGTCTTTGTCGCCGAGCGCCGGAACCCCTATCGGCAAAAGGTAGCTCTTAAGCTGATCAAGCCCGGTATGGACTCTAAAGCGGTACTGGCGCGGTTTGACGCGGAACGGCAAGCTCTGGCATTGATGGACCATCCGAATATTGCCAAAGTTTTGGATGCGGGGACCACCGATCAAGGCCGGCCCTATTTCGTCATGGAGTTGATCCAGGGGCAGCCGATCACCGATTACTGCGACGAGAACAAGCTGACGATCAACCAGCGGCTAGAGTTGTTCGCAACCGTCTGCCAGGCCGTTCAGCACGCGCACCAGAAAGGTGTGATCCATCGCGACATTAAACCGAACAACGTCCTGGTCACGGAGATCGATGGGAAGGCTGTACCCAAGGTAATCGACTTTGGTGTGGCTAAAGCACTAAGCACTAGTCTCACCGATCGCACGGTTTACACCAGCTTTCAAGCGCTTGTCGGGACCCCACTCTACATGAGTCCCGAGCAGGCGAAGCTCAGCGGAGTTGATGTTGATACGCGGAGCGATGTGTATTCGCTGGGTGTCTTGCTATACGAGTTGCTAACGGGTGATATTCCCTTCGACCGTAATCGAATGAAGGAGGCGGCGCTTGACGAGGTTTGCCGAATAGTTCGCGAAGAAGAACCACCTAAGCCGAGCACACGGCTCAGTGCCGCAGGGCAAAACGATCACACCGTCTCCGCCAATCGGAACACAAGCTTGGCGGTTTTGGGTAAAGCGATGCGCGGTGATTTGGATCTAATCGTCATGAAGGCGCTGGAGAAGGACCGAAGCCGGCGATACGAAACGGCGAATGGCTTGGCCGCAGATGTACGACGTTTCTTGACGGGCGATGTAATCGAAGCAAGAGCGCCTTCGAGTTGGTATCGGTTGAAGAAAACAGCCGCCCGCAACAAGGCCTTTTTTGGTGCCATCGGCGTTGTCATCCTGAGTCTTGCGGTCGGTCTTCTGATTGCCGTCTGGTCGATTTTCAGCGTCCAAAGGGCAAATGAAAATCAGCGTGAATTGCTGAAGCAACAAATTTTGCTGACCATCATGAGCGGCGAAGATGCCGAACAGCTGCTCGAGCAAGCCTCGGGCCTGAAGGTGGAAGCACCTTGGATGGCACAAATGCGCGGCTTGGCTTTTCTGCTGCGCGGCAATCCTGATATGGCTTGGAAAGAGCTTAAGCCATTCGAAGAGCAGCTTGATGATTCACCAGCCGGCTACGCGCTCCTTGGCAGCGCTTACGCGCAACGGGGTGACGAAGACGAGCACTTCAAGCGACTTGCTCGCTTGCCGGAATTACTCGGAGAGAATGGGCCAACTACATTTGAGGACCAAGTCCTGATTGGTTGGTCCACTTCTCGTTGGTTCCCTTATTTGGCTACCGAATATCTTGAGGCGGCGTGTCAGAATCAGTACCACAAGAGACAGTTTGTCCCCAAAATCTTGCTTGGAGACGCCCGCTCCTTTTTGGCGGCACAAATGCCTGACCGCGCCGCTGCAATCAAGCTGGCACGAGAGAATGTTGAGGATATGCGAGCCATGGCTCGTTTCCTGGATGACGACGGCCGCATGCTATCAACTTATGTACACAGTGGCATCGTGCTCGCCCACCTGTACGAACTACAAGGCGATCGTCTGGCCGCAGAACAAGAGTATGAATCGCTACTCCCCGCGATCGGCGAACTGCAGCGACATGGGGATCACATGGACGCAACTTTCATGCGACTCATTTACCTTCTGATGCGAGGTGAGCATCAAGCGGCGCTGCGAGAATATGAGGAGTGCCGAATCGCCCAAGAGCCGGTTGACGAATACTTTGCAGCGCTATTCGTTTCCGCCATTTGTTTTCTTGAGAAAGATGTCGATCGCGGCATAGGTTGTTTCGACTCTGCCAACGAATTCATAAAGGAGGAGTCGGGGGCGGTTCGGTTCTTCCTTGAGATGGCCGAGGCAACGACCGAGGCGCAGCGTTCTCAACTCGCCTCCCAGCTGCAGCGGGATACTAAACGTCGACTTGAGAATTCCCAATCGAAAGTCATCCTGGCTCACGATTGGGTGGCATTGATGCTGCTTGGCGAACGTGAGCAAGCGCAAGAGTTAGCGGAGTCGTTATATGCATCGAGCGAAAGCAGCGCGCTTTGGGACGAGCACTTAGCATGCTTGAACTTTATGAGGCTACGGCCCAATGGGCCCGTGCCGGAAGAACTGCTACGCGACTGCGCGAATTCGCAGATTTTCACCTGCTTTGCAAACTTCGTCATCGCCTGCGACCTTCTCTATCAGGGAGATAGAGCCGGGGCTGAGACGCATTTTGCCGCCGCGTCACAAACCGCTGACTTCCAGGTCTCGTTCTACTGGTGGAGCAAGGCATTCCAATCGCGGGCAATGGATCGTGCATGGCTCCCGTGGCTAGACCCGTCAGCATCTTCGACAATAGATTGATCGTAAGCTCGCTAGAGCAGCAGCCAGCCTGCCGATGGCCGAAGACGACATCCAGGGAGGGGATGAAGCTCTACAGGACTTGGCGCCAATAGATCCTCGAAACGCCCAACCACTAAAGCTGGGGTTGTTTGCCCGGCCGACAGTCGCAATGGCAGCTCAACCGCTCAGTACATCTACTCTTCATCATTGAGATTAACTGGACTTGCCGACACTCGTTGCTGATGATAGCTGGCGATTGTGGTGGTCGGTTTCCCAGAAAACCCGGATTCACTGAACGAAGCAGGTCTACTTGCGCAATATATCTAAGCTGCATTTTGATGCTTTGGGCGGGCATCAGACAAACGCAGTTTCGGCGTGGGGCGTTCGAGGCAATTTTGACCCGGGTGAAAATGACCAATGCGCGCAGCGATCAGGGCAAGATCCTTCAGAAAGTCAACGACTGTCCCTACGCGTTTCACGTCCGCTCTTGACGTATTATTCAGTTCCACTAATCACCCGTACTCAGAGCGTCGGATGCGACGTGCATTGCGACGGCGGCCATCGGCCGCGGTACAGCTCGAACACCTTCAAATAGCTTCAAAGGGCTGCCTCTAAACTCTGGAATTCCAATTAGATTCTGATGGCGGCTTCCAGCCTGCTAGTTTTTGCTCAAGCAATTGCATTACCGCAAGCACGACATCATCTCGATACGACCCGCCTACAACTTGCACGCCAATAGGCAAGCCATCGGCGGATGTGCCGCATCGAACGGTCCCCGTCGGGATGTTCCCGTACAGGCTGAACAGATTGGTGAAGAATCCTCCAGTTTGATAGATGCGATCCCAACTCTTTCCGTGCTCATAGGCAAGATCTGCACTGACGGGACAGAGCACGACATCGTACTCTTCCATGAAGCGATTCATTTCTAGACGCATCTCTGGCAAGCGCTCTGCGTGGGCCTCCACCTCAGCCTGGTCTTTACCTTTCAGCCATTCAGCTGCCTTTCTAATTGCCTCTGGCCTCAGTGGGTCGTCTTCTTCACCGATCTCACGAAGTTCCTGAAGTTGCTCCTCGCTTGACGACCCAAGAATCGTAAAAGATGCCTCAAGCTCTAATGGATCTTCGGCGTCAAAGTTTGGTGGATACACTTTTGAGACGTTGGCACCGCTGTCTCTCATGACATTTGCGGCTTGCTGGATCGTTGCCTGAATATCGGCAGACGGTTTGATCTTCAGGGCGTCCGTGTAATAGGCCACTTTCAACTGGTCAATCTGGACCTTCTTGTGATCTCGGAGTTTCAAGGGAAACGTGAAAGGGTCGCGAGGATCGAGCCCGCAGATGATTGGCAGCATCAGTGCCAAGTCCTCAACGTACCTGGCCATTGGCCCACACCTAAGATAGAACGGTCCAGTGTTGTACACGAATGGAACGGTTCCGCCCGTAGAAACTCTTCCCCAGGATGGAACGAGCCCTGCAATGCCGCAGAAATGTGCCGGAAGACGAATGCTTCCACCGCTGTCACCACCTAATCCCCAAGGCGACCCACCAGCAGCTATTAAGGCTGCTTCTCCTCCACTGCTTCCACCAGGAGTGCGTTCTAGGTTGTACGGATTATTGGTGCGACCATGCAATCTGTTCGATGTTTCAAGGGCTGAATGATTCAACGGGGTATTAGTTATCGCGATAACAATTGCACCGGCTTGCCGTAGCTTTCGCACAATTGTTGCATCTTGTTCTGAGAAGTTGTTTGATCGAAAGCGAGCTCCCGCAGTCGTCGGCATTTTTTCCACTTCGTACATGTCTTTGATTGACACGGGAACACCGAGTAGCGGCGTGGATTTCCAGTCAGCCTTTCCGAACTGAATACGCCGCTCGGCCTCTTTAGCCTCCTTGAGTGCCTGCTCTTTCGGGAAGAAATTCACTGCATTGATGTGAGGCTCAATGAGGTCAATGCGTTCAAAGTGCGACTTGATGACTTCTAGCGGAGAGACCTCCTTCGCCTTCAGCATGTCCCGGATCTGGCGAGCACTGCGAAAGAAGAGCTCATTCTCTTTCGGGCGAGGTGCGGCAATCGCTGTACCGCAGAGCGACATGCCGACGCCGACTGCTGTCGACTGCAAGAAAAGCCTCCGGTCGAGATGATCGAATGTAGATGCGGACATGACTTTGCCTTTAGTCTATAGACGAGTTTCCGCAGAGCCCGCTTCAAATCTGAAGAGAGGGCAAGAAAGGGCAAAAACGAAACAGGCCAGAAGTGCAGATCTCATCGAGGGCTTCCTCATCATTCTTTCTTTTCAGAGTTAATCCGCTAACGCGGCAGCCGGAATTCGGCGGTATCTCTAGGGGGCGCGAGCAATCAATGTATTTCTCGCAAAGCCGTCCATTGATCCGCCATGCGAGAAGTTATTTCAGCTCGCGGAAAAATGGACGCAATCAGCGGGGATAGACGGTTCTTCAGACTCCCTCCCCGAATACTGAGCCCCAATGGCTCCGGAGCGGCAAGTTTCGTGCCAGGCGGTTCGCGGAATACCAGGCCCAGTCAGCTCAAGAGCAGTCAGCAGCGTCCGTGACCGCCACGCTGCAAGCGCTTGAAGCAAAGCAGGCTGCTGAAACTAGCGCGGAGGCGGTCACCGCAGAACTACGTATGGTGACGGAGCGGCTCAGACTTGCCCAAGAGGAGGGCATCGCTGCGGAACGGCAGCGGCAGCTGCTGGCGCTGCAACCAGCAGCAGCAGCAGCAGCAGCAGCAGCAGCAGCAGCA
>JANSWS010000174.1 GCA_024743355.1 bacterium | reverse complement strand
GAATCAAGATACCTGCGTTGTCGATTCAACGACTCCAGCAGGGCCATCCGATCGTTGACGGTCTTCATTCCCAGACCGTTCGGTAAAGACAGCTGTGGTGCTTGAAACAGACGTTCGTCCGGCTTGCCACGATCCTGGTGATCAAAAGCGTACTCAGGAAATGCGCCATACGAAGTACTGTGAAATGGGGAGGCTTCGATGACCCACGGATCATGTTGCGGTCCCATCGAACCGGCATGTTGTCCGGGGATCACGCGTCCGCTGCTATGAACGAGTCTTTCTGGCAACACGATGGCAGTCGGCAAATTGTTTTGCTGCTTCGCTCGCATCGCGTACCCCGTCACTGCCGCAATCGACGCTCGATCGGATCGACTAGGGGCATTCGGAGAAAATCCACTCGGCAATTCGGAATGTCCCGTCAGCATGATGTGATGTGCCGCGGAATGCTCGTTGGATCCATGCGTTAAGGAACGACACAGCGACCACAACTGGCTTCGTTCCGCGAGTCTTGGCAAATATTCGCAAATGTGCAGTCCGGGTGTCTTCGTCGGTCGAGGCTGGAATTCACCGCGAATATTGTCAGGAGCTTCAGGCTTCATATCGAAGCTATCGTGCTGGGACAATCCGCCAGAAAGAAAAATGAAGATACACGATTTCGCTTTGCCACTAGGCTGGGTTCCCTCTGCGGCTGTCGCTAAGCGCAACCCTGCGAGATGATTCATGCCCAATCCAAGAATTCCGATCGCACCTGCATGCAACGCCTTGCGGCGGGAGAGCCGGGCGTGTTGCCAAGTGGATGGAGACTCTCGAGTTGGCTCACACCTCATGCCGTCGCTCCCGTGTACAAATTCGAGATGACGTTGCCGTTGAGCAAATGATGCGGGCGATTGAGCGGATCCGTAAGGGTTGCACTTGAGTCAATACCAAGTGCATTAAAGATCGTGCTGCAGATGTCCGCCGGTGACCATGCGTTCGACACGGGGTACGCGGCTTGCGCGTCCGTCTGCCCGAGCACCTGGCCACCCAGGATTCCTGCACCCGCAAACAAACCGGAATAAGCGTGAGCCCAATGGTCGCGGCCTGGAATGGTTTGGCCAGGCAGCGTGCTCACTTTGGGTGTACGACCGAATTCGCCCATGACGATTAACAACGTTTCGTCGAGCAAGCCTGTAGATGTTAAATCATCGGTGAGCGCGGCTAAGCCCTGATCCAATTGTGGCAACAAGGTGTTCTTGAGCTTGCCCCAGTTGTCTACGTGCGTGTCCCAAGTTTGCACAATCCCCATCGTAGCTTGGACTACCGGCACGCCAGCCTCGACCAAGCGTTTGGACAACAGAAGCGACTGACCGAATTTATTGCGGCCGTAACGATCACGAGTAACATCGGACTCGCGCTCGATCTCAAAGGCTTCCGTCAACTTCCCGGAAGTCAGCAGACCGAAGGCTAAGCTTTGCTGGTCGCGTAGCGAATCGGTTTCGATGCCAGGCAATCTGCTGTGGCCAGCGTTCAATTCATCCAGCAACTGTCGTCGCGACTGGAAACGCCCCGAGGAGACCCCATCTCGCATTGTCAACGCTTGCATTCGAAATTCATTGTCGTTCGGATCGCCATTGATTTGCCAAGGATCATGTTTTGTCCCCAGAAAACCAGCATGCTGACCTGGCCATGTTAGCGGGCCTTCGATCAAGTAGTTTGGCAGAGAGACTCCCGAGGGCATGCCGTCACGGCGCGGACGAACATAATCCAAGGCGGAGGCATAATTGGGGAAATCGTTTCGTGACTCGACGCGATCCAAATCCGATCCGCCGCGTGGAATGGGGGTCGGGCGACCAGTCAGTGCCACGTGCGTCGCAAGCAAGTGATTATGTTCGCGATGCGCGAGCGTCCGCACGATGGCCCAGCGATCCGTTTGCTGCGCAAGTTTCGGCAAGTGTTCGCAAACTTGCACACCGGGAATCGTGGTCGAGATCGGCGAGAACTCACCGCGCACTTCGGCCGGTGCGTCGGGCTTCGGATCGAGTGTATCCAGCTGGCTGGGACCTCCACTCAACAGCACGATCAACACCGACTTGGCCTTGCCAAAGCCAACCGGCTTGTCGGTGAGGGTTCCGCCAGTTGCAGCAAGCCCCTTTGGCAGCGTCGCCCCCACTACCCCCACCGTAGCAGCCCGCAATAATCCTCGACGATCTAATCGGTAAACGGGCTGAAGCATGGGCATGCATCCAGTATGTGGTGGGATTTAAGGCGGGCAATTTCCATTTTACGAGAAAACCATGTTACAACAAAAGCGGACTCGAAATCTTAAGGGGGCTGCCAATAGAAGAGAAATCGATCGCCTTCTCCATATCCTCCAGGAAAGGCTTGGATGAATTTTGGAAGGAACGCAGCCTTGTCATCCCGGGCAACTTCCCGAAGTGCGGCGAAAACTGGTTTGGCCGTCATGATTGCTCCTTCCGCTCTGAATTTCGAATCGGAGGCCGTGAAAAGAATCTGGAAAACGGCGACTCATTCTCCTCTTCTGCCCAAGGTACGCCAAGCTGCTCTGCCAGTGTGATCAGAACGGCACGCAATTTCTTGCGTACCTGTTCTGCCTGACGTCTTGTGTGTTCTGTCTCCAGCAGGACATAAGCACGGCCATCCACGTTCAACTCAACTTTGGTGCTTAGCTTACGGGCAGCATCACCGGCATTGTCGTTGCCGGGGTAGCGACAGGCTAGGCCTTCGATTTGGTTGAGTGGATACTGCCGGACCGTAAGGCCGACTTGTGCCCGGATGTTGGAGGAATTCCAGTCGATGATCGTGTCACGAAGCCGGTGGGCCATTGCGAACGCGATCGCGATGCCCGCAGCAAGGACGGTTGATAGGATCACATAAGACTTGATCACGAATGCCAGTCCAAAATGCGAGAAGATGAATCCCGCTAAGAATATCATAATGATCAACCCAAGCAGGAATCCGCCAAAGACACTCCCAACGATCGTTGTCAACCAAGTCTCCGGTGCACGGTGCAAATGAATGCGTGTACCTGGCTGCCATTCGAGTATTCGTTCTTTGAAGAGAACTTCCCCCAACGTTCTAGAAGCAATCGTGTCGTCGACCGGTTCCGCTTGCGGCTGTTGGAGCATACTGTACGCCATCAGGCCGGGAATGCCGCTGAACAATCCTCCGAACAACAGCAACCAACCCGCATTCCCCCATTTCCCCGGCTCCAACACAGATTGCTCCGGAGCATCGGGGTCATAGGCTACTTTCACTTGCGTACCGGTAGGATAGCGGCCGACCGTGGCTTGCGCATCCGCTGCACTACCACTCTGCCCCTCCGAAAAGGTAATACGAGTGCCGACATAGCGTTTGCCTTCCACCTCATATTCATACTCGACATCGGCGTAGTAATAGGTACTGCGGCGTTCGCGACGCTGGTCATCCCGAGACTTAATTTGCTCCGAGCGCACACCGGCTTGCAATACCCGGCCGGAGGTCGTTGGCCACTCGAGTGTCTTGCGAGCCTGCACTGCGTGACGAACTCCCACAGCCATAACGGCCAATCCCACAGCGACAAAGAGCAGGCAAAAAAGGACCGGTAGTCGACGATGCTTGGTGACCACTAGGGCGTACGCTCCAAAAGGCAAACGTTAGAACGCGTGAGTTCCAGTATTCTACTAGTCAGTTCAGCTAACTGCGCGGTTGTGGAATCCGTTACACTCAAGGGTTTGAATTGGAAAGACCTTCCGTTGCTGCTGCCGGTGTCCATATGAAACAACAAATCACTCTGGTCATGCTCTTGCTACTGTTTGTCCCTCCAGCAGTTCAGACGCAGGCCTTTGCAGACACGTCGCTCCGAGCCGGCGCAGCCAGTGTGGATATTTCTCCTGAAGGGTTGCCCGCGATTAAGAACGGTGGCTTTCTGCAGGCCAGCGCTGATCACGTTGCCGATCCGCTGTATGCAAGGGCGATGGTTCTAAGCGATGGCAATGAAACGATCGCGATCGTAATAGTGGATTCGTGCATGATTCCCACAACACTTTGCGATCAGATCAAACAGATGGCCCAGCGAGACACAGGCATTCGCGCGGATCGAATATTGATCAGCGCGACGCATACACATTCGGCACCATCCGTGATGGACATGTGTTTGGGCAGCAGTGCCGATGAGGCCTACGTTAAATCGGTCCCTGCTCGGGTGGCCGCTGCGATTGCCGAGGCACATCGCAATCTCGAGTCTGCAAAGCTGGGTTGGGCCATCGTAGACGGATCGGACCTGACCAATTGCCGCCGCTGGATTACCCGCAGCGATCGCATGGAAACCGATCCTTTCGGTCAGAAGACGGTGCGTGCGATGATGCACCCAGGTTATCAGAACCCAAACTACACCAGCCCGGCGGGTCCAATCGACCCATGGTTGAGCGTGATAAGTGTGGTCTCAGCCGAAGATGAAGCGCCGCTGTGCCTATTGGCGAACCTATCGATGCACTATTTCGGCGGTAGCGGCGGTTTTTCGGCGGACTATTTCGGGGACGTTGCCCGCCTGTTGGAGGCTGAGATGACGCCGACCGGTGACCAGAGGACGCCCCGATTCGTTGGCATGATGTCTCAGGGAACGAGTGGTGATTTGCACTGGATGGATTACAGCCAACCGCGTCGAGACATGGATCGCCAAGGCTACTCCCAGCAGGTGGCTGATCACATTTGGCAAGCCAGAAAAACAATCGAACACCGCTCGGACCTCTCGCTTGCCATGGCCGAAAAACGGCTGAAGATCAATCGCCGCACGCCTTCTCTGGAGCGAAGAGAGTGGGCTCGTGCAATCAACGCCAAGCGACTCAATCGTCCACCACGCGACCGGACTGAGGTTTACGCTCAGCAAGCGGAATGGATTCACGAAAATCCTAATGCCGAGGTCGTGCTACAGGCCATCCGCATCGGGGAATTGGGAATCACCGCCATCCCCAATGAGGTCTACGGGATCACGGGCTTGAAACTGAAACGCCAGAGTCCCTTGGCCGCTACGTTGAATCTAGAACTTGCGAATGGAGCGACCGGCTACATTCCTCCTCCGGAACAGCATCGGTTGGGGGGCTACACCACTTGGCCGGCTCGCACAGCCGGGCTCGACGAACAGGCGGAGCCATTGATTGTGGAAGAACTGTTGGAGCTTTTGGAGACGGTCACCCAAAGGAAGCGTCGGCCTCTTGTTCCTTTCGAAACGGCTTACTCGAAAGCGGTCGCACGACAGGCTCCAGCCGCTTATTGGCGGCTGGATGATATGGATACCACACAAGCCAAGGACAGCATGGGAAACCACCATGCGAACTATCGAGGCCCCGTCGCCTTGTTTTTGCCCGAATCCACAAAATCCGCAGCACCTCAAGGCAACTTTGGAGACTCTTCCGCATATGGAAATCGATGCGTGTACCTTGCTGGAGGATATTTTGAAGCGTCCCTGGCGCCCTCAGAAAACCAGTACAGCGTACTCATCCGTTTTTGCAACATGCTGCCCACGGACGCTCGTCCGACAACTGGCGTTTTGATTTCCAACGAAACCGAAACACTCATGATTTCCGGCAATGACGCAGCCGAGAATGCCGGTAAACTGGCGTTGAGATGTGGTGACGAAATCGTTCTCGGCCGAACACCGTTGGACGTTGGCCACTGGAACCATGTCGCGCTCACTCGTAACCATGAGCAAATTCGCGTCTACTTGAACGGCCACGCGATTCCGGAAATTGATGTGGCGATCCGAGCACTGAAAATGCCTGCACACTGGCTTTTCGGAAGCGACGGCAACCCTTCCGCTACCTTGGACGGCAAGGTCGACGAGGTGGCCGTTTATGATCGAGCATTGGAGCCTAAGGAAGTAGCCGACATTTATGGAACCCTATCCGATTATGTTCTGCGGCCTCAAGACGTAGAAAACCACCTCGATGCAGTGGGAGTCCAGAGAGTCGCACAACCAGCGAAAGAGCAAGCTGTTTCGTCCGAGAAGCCGGTGCCGATGGAGGTGGACGCGGCGCTCCGCACGATTCACGTTCCAAAGGGCTTCCGAGTTGAGTTGGTTGCCGCGGAGCCGATGGTAATGGATCCCGTGGCCATCGATTGGGGACCCGATGGCAAGCTGTGGGTCGTCGAGATGGCCGACTACCCACTGGGTATGGATGGCAATGGTGCGGCGGGCGGACGAGTCCGATTCTTGGAGGATACAGACGGGGACGGACAATACGACCAGTCCACATTGTTTGCCCAGGGATTGAGTTTTCCTACCGGCATTCTGACCTGGGGAAAGGGGGTGCTGGTTACCGCCGCTCCGGAAATTCTATATCTGGAAGATAGTACCGGCGATGGGAAAGCCGATGTGCGACGTGTCTTGTATTCAGGGTTCTTGGAGGGAAATCAGCAATTGCGAGTGAACGGCCTGCGATGGGGACTCGATAATTGGGTGTATTGCGCCAGCGGGAGCCATCATGGAGGCTATGGCAAAGACAGTCAGATCCTTTCGCTTGCCACCGGTGAGAAGCATGCAGTGGGTAGTCGCGACTTTCGCATTCGCCCAGAAACGGGCGAGTTAGATCCACAGAGCGGGCCATCGCAGTACGGTCGGAATCGCGACGACTGGGGCAACTGGTTTGGGGTGCAGAACAGCTATCCACTGTGGCACTATGTCCTGGACGATCACAACATCCGCCGCAACCCGCACTTCGCTCCGCCCGATCCGAAGCATCAGGTCGTCACACCTGCCAACCCACCGGTGTATCCCGCCAGCCAATTACAGAAGCGTTATCACAATTTCAGTCAGTCGGGCCGATTTACGTCCGCTTGCTCCGCGATGATTTACCGCGACGAATACCTCTTCCCACCGGGATCTGAGCAACACGCATTCACGTGCGAACCTTTTCACAACCTGGTTCAACACAACTTGATTTCGGACGAAGGAGTTAGTTTCCGATTCCGTCGCGCCCCGGCCGAATCGAGTACGGACTTTTTTGCCAGCGAAGATCGTTGGTGTCGCCCAGTGATGGTGCGCACGGGTCCCGATGGAGGGCTGTGGGTCGTCGATATGTACCGCTACATGATCGAGCACCCCGAGTGGCTACCACAAAACGGAAAAGACGAGCTGCGACCTTGGTACCGTTCGGGGGACGATCGAGGAAGGATTTATCGTGTCGTCCGCGAGGATCTTCCCGCGCGGAAGCCCGCCAAACTCATAGGGCTCTCCGCTGAGCAACTCGTGGCGACTCTTGAGAGCCCGAATGGTTGGCAAAGGGACATGGCGCAGAGGATCTTAGTGCGACAGAACCGAAAGACAGCGATAGCTCCGTTGGCGGACTTAGCTTCCAGGAGCCGGTACCCGCTAGCTCGGTTGCACGCCTTGTGGACACTCGATGGCCTCGGCGTACTTTCGCCCGAAACACTAACGAATGCTCTGGCAGATCCACACCCAGGCATCCGACGGAACGGCGTTCGCATCGCCGCGGATGTCCCTGTGGACACGAACCATTTGTTGCGGCTAGTTTCCGATCCCGACGCAAAGGTCCGCTTAGAACTTGCCTCGACCCTGGGAGAGTATGTCGACGCAGGAGCCAGTACCGCGTTGGCGGAGTTAGCCATCTCTTCTGAAGGTGAGCAATACATGCTAGCTGCTGTGATGAGCTCATTAAACGCGCACAACGTGGCCGACGTCGCGGGAACAGTACTCAACGCACGCCGACTGAATGACTTTTCGATCGCTCTGGAATTGGTCGGTCAGGCCATGGCGATGGGCGACCAAGCTGCAATTAGCAGACTTTTGGAGATGATCGCAGAGGGCCGGCGTCCGAAACAGCAACAATTCGCCTTGCTCGCGCAGGCCCTAAACCAACTAGAGGCTCGCAAGTGGCCGACCGAAGAGTTACCCGTCCGCATCGAGGAACTCGTCAGTAAGAGCATCCAGCAAGCCCGCAGTCTCGCTGCGGATGAATCCGCGGAGGAGGAGGTTCGCGCCTGTTCGATTTTGCTACTTGCTCGCCAACCGGCAAATCGGGAAAAGGACCTCCGCTTGCTGGAGCAACTGCTGAACCCTCAATCGCCCGCAGCGGTGCAACAATCGATCGTCCGGCGATTGGCACAACTCGAGCAGCCGTTGGTAGCAAGCATTTTGCTTGGCGGATGGAAAGCCTATAGCCCCACCCTCCGGCTCCAAATCCTGGACACGCTTTCGAGTCGAACGTCTTGGATGGCGTTGCTGCTGGAACGTTTGGAAGACGAAACGATTCATGCTGGCGAATTGAGCATTACGATTCGCCAGCGATTGCTCGAACGTAGCAAGAATGGCCCCCGCTGGGAAAAGGCTTTGTCGGTGAAGACATCAGCCAATCGCGCAGATATTTTGCAAGACTTTCAGGGCTCCTTAGCATTACAAGGCGATGTTGAGCAAGGCGGTGTATTCTTTCGCAAGCTGTGCATCCATTGCCACCGACTTGGCGACGAGGGATTCTCGGTGGGGCCGGAGCTTGCATCGCTCACCGACAAGTCGAAGGAAGCTCTGTTGACCGCGATCATCGACCCCAACGCGGCCGTGGACGCCAAGTATCTGAGCTACAATGTCTTGACCGCCGACGGGAGAATCCATTCCGGAAAACTCGAAACAGAGACTGGCAGCAGCATCACTCTACTGGCTGCCGAAGGAAAGCGAACCACCGTCTTGCGCAGCGAAATGGAACAGCTTCAAGCATCCAACAAATCGGTGATGCCCGAAGGCATTGAGAATGAACTCAGTCCGCAGGACATGGCCGACCTGCTTGAATTTGTGCGTCAAGCGTTTCGCTAAAACCCAAGCTTCCCAAACTGCTCAAATGCCAGCAGTTCTCCATTACGTCAATCGATCATCTCCATGAATAGATGCTTTATCGCAATACCGTTGTGCCTTGCAATGATGTTCACGGTCGGTGTCACTGTGGCCACTCCGGCGGGTATCTCAGACATCTCGCCGCCAAACATTCTGCTGATTGTGTCGGAAGATAACGGGCCGGAGTTGGGGTGCTATGGTGATCCCTATGCAAAGACTCCCCGACTCGACAATTTGGCCGGTGAGGGTATTCGCTTTGAGCGAGCCTTTGTGCCTCAAGCCGGTTGTAGTCAATCGCGAGCCAGTTTTCTCACGGGCCTGTATCCGCACCAACACGGCCAAATCGGGCTGGCAACATGGGGATTTCGCTTGTACCGTGCAGATACTCCCAATCTGCCTCGTAGTCTGAAATCCGCCGGCTATCGCACTGGCATTATTGGGAAGCTGCACATCAATCCTGAGTCGGCGTTTCCGTTCCACTTTCACGAGATCAAATCGGCCAACTTCGCTCGCAACACACTGAGCGACTATGCCCGCCACGCCGATACATTTATTCGCGCCGGCAACGAACCGTTCTTCCTTAGCGTCAACTATCCCGACGCGCACGATCCGTGGTTGCGACAAATCGATGGTCTTCCAGTCAATCCGCAGGCGGCGGACGATATAAAGGCCATGTCCTACATCGGCCTCGATCCGCCCGGTATGCGAGAGATGGTGGCCGACTATTACAACTGCCTTAGCCGCTTAGATGCGCTGGTTGGCGATCTGCTGGACGTCCTTGACCGTTGCGGCAAAGCCGATAACACGATCGTCGTCTATCTCGGCGATCACGGCGCAGACATGCTGCCCGGAAAGCGAACTTGCTATGAAGGTGGCCTGCGCATACCGATGTTGATGCGCTGGCCCGGCAAGATCGTTCCTCAGGTTCGAAAGGAACTCGTGTCTACCATCGACTTGATGCCCACGCTATTGGCTGCAGCGGGGGTTAAACCGCCATCAGGTTTACCGGGCAGCGAGTTGCAGCCGCTGTTCAAACCGGGCGAGGCTTCCTGGCGAACACGTTATTTTGCCGAGTACCACACGCACGCAGCAGCACCGAACTATTTTCCACAGCGATCCGTGCGCACCGAGCGTTACAAATTGATCGAGAATCTGCTGCCCGGGGAAATTCATCCTGACTACGACTTGACGTTGTCAAAACTGTCGAAGGAAGCCGCAAAGCGGAAAGTCTCAGGCGGTCTGAATTTGACGCAAGCGATTGCCCAAGCTGGTTCTACTGTTAAACATGCGTATGAACGAATGCGGCAACCGCCACGATTTGAACTATACGATCTGGTCGAAGATCCTTACGAGTTTCATGATTTATCGGGCTCCACAGAGCACGTTGCAATACTTCACGAGTTACAGGCTGCCCTAAGAGCCTGGCGTGAAGAGACCAATGATCCGCTACTCGATCCCGGGAATCTGGAACGGCTGTCTGCCGAAGTCCGCTCGATTAAGAGCAAGGACGTCGGCAAGGACTATCGCTGGGGATATCCTGACTACTTCTTTGGACGCGAACCTGCAGCGACAGATGTTCCGTTGAAGAAAAGGCGGAAGAGCAAATCATCTACGCAGTCTGAGGACTAATCTCTATGCGGCAGTACCGCATTGCCCAGCACTTAATCAGTATATCGCATCGCTGGCTTGCCAGCGTTCTTGCGATTGCTATCTTCACTTCAGGAAGCTTGTGCCTCAGTGCGGAACAACCGAACGTCCTGATGATTGTCGTTGACGACATGAATGACTGGGTTGGCTGCTTGGGTGGGCATCCCCAGGCTCAGACGCCGAACATCGATCGGCTCGCTGAGCGTGGTTTGTTGTTCACGAACGCGCACGTTCCCGCACCTGTCTGCAATCCATGCCGCGTCAGTGTGCTGACGGGCCGCGCGCCAGGCTCAGCGGGCATCTATGCCAACGATGTCGTCTGGCACGAGGCCTTTCCAGGAATCACCAGTCTGCCCAGTCACTTCAAATCCAATGGCTACCACGTCGTTGGTGGCGGCAAGGTGTATCATCACATGCCCGGCTTCAACCGACGCAGCGATTGGCACGATTACTTTGATCAAGTGTTCGACAGTCATTATCAAGACCAGTTGGCTCGAGGTCTGAACGTCAAGAATTTTCAATGGCCCGACGGATTTCCACTGAACAGAATCGAAGCGGTGCGAATTTTCAGCAAGCCACCTCAGAATGCCAACGAGTTTGATTGGGGATCTCTTGATATTGCCGACCATGGAATGGGTGATGGTAGATTGGTCGAATGGGCAAGGCAGTTTTTGGCTGCTCCGCCGCAGCAACCGTTCTTTCTCGCCGCCGGCATCTATCGACCTCACTTGCCGTTCTATGCTCCGCGCAAGTATTTCGACATGTACCCGCTTGATCAGATCGTCCCGCCTGCGGTTAAAAAAGACGACTGCGATGATCTTCCGTCGAGTGGGAAAGCGATGGCCGCCACCCGTCGTGGCGACTTGGAGCTGGTGATCCGCGAAGGCAAGTATCGTGAAATGCTACAAGCATATCTGGCGAACATCAGTTTTGCCGATGCGCTAATTGGTGAGTTGCTTGATGCGTTGGATGCCAGTCCTGTAGCCGAGAACACCATCGTGGTCCTTTGGTCCGATCACGGTTGGCATTTGGGTGAGAAGCAACACTTGCACAAGTTCACGTTGTGGGAGCGATCGACTCGAGTGCCGTTTATCATTGCGGCACCCGGAGTGACCCAGTCCAACACAAGGACAAAACGGCCCGTTGGCTTGATCGATCTGTTCCCGACGCTCAATGCGCTTTGCAAACTACCGTCCGTTGATGGCCTGGAGGGCCAGAGTCTGGTTCCATTGCTTTTAAACCCTGCGGTCGACTGGGATCGCCCCGCTTTGACGACGCATGGGCAAGGCAATCACGCGCTACGCACCGAGCGATGGCGATACATTCGCTATGCCGACGGCGGCGAAGAACTCTACGACCACTCGACCGACCGTCACGAATGGCACAACCTGGCTGCCAAGCCCGAGTATGCGACCTTGAAGGCGGAATTGGCCAGAGCCCTTCCACAAACTGATGCGGTTGCGCTGAGATCAAAGAAGAGGTCAAAGGAAACAGAATGAAACGTATCGCAGACGTGAGCTGCGCCTTCGCACTCGTTGCCGCCCTGTCATGTACATCGACTTACCTGATTGCTGCTGAAACAGTCCGGCCAGCGACGCGGCCCAATATCTTGCTCATTTACTCCGACGACCACGGCTGGGCTGACCTGGGGCTTCAGGGCGTCGACCAGGACATCCGAACGCCGCACCTCGATCAACTGGTCCAGGACGGAGTGCGGTTCACTCGCGGCTATGTTACGGCACCGCAATGTGTGCCGTCGCGGGCCGGAGTCATCACCGGCCGGTACCAGCAGCGATTCGGTGTGGAGGATAACACCAAAGGGCCGTTACCGCTCGGCGAGCTGACGATCGCAGAACGGCTGAAATCCGCTGGATACATAAGTGGCTGGGTGGGAAAGAGCCATCTCGATATAAGCAGCCAAAGGGGAGTCGACAAGAACTCCCGCATTCAGCTCGATCATCTGCCGCATCATCAGGGATTTGAGGAATACTTTCGAGGTGAGATGCGGGACTACTATGCTTCGCACGGCCTCGACGGAAAGCCATTCCTTGATGCGCCGAAGCTTGTACATGACACTCGGTTTCGTGTCGAAGTACAAACCGAGGCGGCACTGTCATTTCTGGATCGTCGTGCCGCCAATCCGCGGCAGCCGTGGTTTCTGTACCTGGCATGGTATGCTCCGCACGTTCCTCTCGAATCACCCGAGCCGTGGTTCTCGCAGACTCCCGCCACGTTGCCCAAAGAGCGCCGACAGGCATTGGCTATGATTGCCGCCATGGACGATGGTCTTGGGCGAATTCGATCCAAGTTGAAGGCGATGGGCGTCGATCAGAACACGCTGATCTTTTTTATTGGAGACAACGGTGCGCCGCTGAAAGAGGGTGCGTGGAATGGTTCGCTCAATCTGCCGCTGATCGGCGAAAAGGGAATGCTTACGGACGGCGGCGTGCGGGTGCCGTTCGTGGCTGCCTGGCCGGGAACGATTCCAGCGGGACAAGTGTATGAGCACCCCGTAAGCTCACTGGACGTGGCCGCCACCGCCGTCGCGCTCGGAGATCATCCGCAGGATGCGAATCTCGATGGCGTGAATCTGATACCGTACCTCACCGATGAAAACAATGACACGCCGCATGGCGCATTATTCTGGCGCTGGCGTTCGCAGGCCGCCGTGCTGGAGTTCCCGTGGAAGTTGATTCAACTCGGCGAACACGAGCGTTACCTCTTTAACGTGTCCACACCGGAAGGAGAGCTAAAGAATTTGTTGACTGATCATGCGGACATTGCCACACGACTCGAAGCGAAGTTACAAACGTGGAGCGAATCACTGAAACCACCGGGCCCTCCAGAACCAAATAACGATCAAGACAACATGTTCTTTGCTGCGCATGTGGACAAGACGATCGCGAAAGCCACGAAGCGTCGTGAAGGCTCAGCAGTATCCAAGACTGATCTGGCCGCTCAAGGCTGGCTCTGTCGCAATGGCACGCTCGCGGTGAAGAACAGTACGATGATACTCACACCCGCAGCCAATTCGAAAGCGAACCAACGACTCTTCGTCACCAACGCACAGCTCGACCTCCCCGGCCCCGTGACCGCAGTGCTGAAGGTACGCGGACTTCAGGTCGCAGACAGCAGTGCGAATATCACCTGGCGTACAAAAGCCGAGAGCTTCGCACCCCATCAATCGACCACGTTCGACTGGCCCACGAATGAAGAGTGGCAAGAGGTTCGCGTGACGCTGTCCGAGACGTCTCGCATTATTCATATTCGCATACATCCACCGAGGGACGCGTCGAGTATTCAAATCCAATCCGTCGAGCTGCACGGCAAAGACGGTGAGCCTTGTACCTTCCGATTCGATACGAAGTGAACCATGAATGTATCCTCAATTGCTGCGCTGTTAATCGCAATTGCGATTTCGTGCGCAGTGTCGGTCGCCGATGAACGTCCGGCCTATCGCGGGGACGTCACAGACCTACGTGTGATTAGTCGACTGGATCAGTTTCCATATGCGTGGCGCATCTGGCAGCCGTTCATCATTCAGGGAACAAAGAAGCGTGACCTGCTAGTCGCATTTGGCGTCCAGGTGAACGGCAAGAGCGACATGGGGGACATTCTTGTAAGTCTGTCGCGGGACGACGGTGACACCTGGGAGGAGCCGGTTCTGGTGTTCGACCATCAGCAGCGGCAGGGAGCGATTCAGTTCGCCTATGCCAATCCCGTTCTCTATCGCGCTCCCGGCCAGGAGATCATCTGGTGTTTTGCAATGCGTTGCCCAATTACGTTTCGCAATAGCGAGGATTCTCGGCTGGCGGGGGCCTTTACAGCCGATGGGGGGCGCTCGTGGACACAGGTCGAAATGGCGATGGAATACGCCGGTCCGTTGATTCTCAATGCCGGAATTGTCGAGAGTGAAATCAACGGCCAAAAGCGATTCCTGCTTCCTGCTCACCGTAACACGCTGCAGAAAGATCCTCGCGGTTCACGTGATCATTTCATTCTTAGCAGTAGCAGTCTGCTCGAGTGGAAGCTGGAAGCGTTCATTCCACAGCCAACGGAAGCGCGGGTCTTCCTGCATGAGGGGAATATCGCTGTAGGTGATCATCCTGGTGAACTGAAGATCGTGATGCGCACGGCAGATTACGACGACGACTCCAAGACGACCACTCCACCCCGCGCCTATTCCAGCATCAGCACCAACGGCGGACACACATGGTCCGAGGCGAGGTCCGAGCCGGATCTCCACAATGCCAAAT
>JANSWS010000142.1 GCA_024743355.1 bacterium | reverse complement strand
ATGGCGGCTCCAATCACATCGCTTGTAATCGCAGAAGCTTGGTTAAAAAGTGGATGCATGGGAGACTCCTTGCAAACAGAGGGAACAGAGTAGGCAAACCACTCTGTTTTCTCCGTTTTCTCCTGTTTCCATCAACTAGCCTACTGACAAGCTGTCTATGGAGTAACTCGCCGACGTCAGCTTTGCATTGTATTTTTTCCCAGTCGACTTATGTGGTACAACGAGGCTTCGGGGAGAGGGGCTGGGGGTGATACCTGTGGGACACCCCTGGGCCAAAACCCAGCAAAACACTGATTTCCAGCAATTGATCTGCAAGAATCAGCACCCCCAGGAGGAATCGAAGCACCCCATAAAACCCGTGGAAAAACGGGTCATTCTTCAAAAAGCGATGCAAAAAGCGATGCACTGACCGACGATGAAGTCGCACTTTTGCATGCGTGGCGGTCGGCCGATGAAGCGATTCGGCGTCGTGTTCTCGCAATTCTGACGCGGCAGGAGGCGGACGCATGAATCCCGACCCGTTAGTCTGTCCCAAGTGCGGCGGGAAGCGTCCAGCGTATAAATCCCGACGGACGACACGAATTGTGACGGCCTACCGCAAGTGCCAATGCTGCGGACATCTCAGCCAGACGCGGAAATGGCTGCGACCTGACCCTAGGCAGCTAACCCCGAACGAAGTCACAGCAATGCTGGACGCGGTACCATCCTTGCGACCGATGGTAAATGGTTCTGGCTACTGCGACATATTCGTCTCGGTGCGTCCTCGGTCGGATGGCAAAATGGACGTCTGAAAATTCTTCGCATGGAGCACGACCAAAATGAGCATTCTCGAATCCTTCATCGGACACCGAAAACAAAAACGCGATAGCCAGGAGACGCCAGCGACGCGGTATCACGCACTGGTCAAGCGATTCGCGGCAGGCGAAGAAATCGACCTGAACGAAGCCGACGCAATCGTTGAGGCGGCTGGGAAGTCGGAAGCCGACCTACAAACCGATGTCGAAAAATTCAACGAGCGTGTCGCCAAGCGTGCGATGTTGGACGCGGGTGTCGGTGCTGATGAAGAAATGGCATCGGCGGATGAAGAACGCAAGGCGGCAGAGTGGGAGCTTCTGAGTGCACAGCGTGAACTCTCAGCAAAAATTGACGCGGCACGAATGAGAGTAGCACGAGCCAAAACGCAAGCCGCACAAGCCACCCATGCCAAAGCGTTTTTAATGCGGACAGTTACCGACCCCGCCCTATTGCGAGAACTGGCCGACATGAATCATCGGCGGACAGAAATCGGCGGCAAAATTTCCGAGTTGCAGCACGAGCTGCGGCCATTGGAAGTCGCAGCCGAAGCCGCCGAGACTCGCCTAAAACGTGAGCGGTCGAAATTCAGCAATCCTCTCTTGGCTTGGCAACGTGCGGACGCAAAGAAACGAATCAGCCTATTGGAGTCGTCAGTAGACTGGACAAGGTTAGAACGATTGCAGTCCGAGTTAGGCGACTTGAAAGAGGAAATGGCTGTACTTGATAAGCAGGCGGCTGAAATCGAGTTGAGAATGCTGGAACCGTAGCAAGGCAGCGGACGGCGTCGCGGGTTCGTCCATTCCCCGCGGCGTCGTTTGTCTGCCAAGGGAGGCCAATGAACTATGCGAGGAAACGCACTACTTCAAAGTCGAATCAATCAAAAGCGGCTGAGACAAAAACCGAAGCCAATCAAAGCAAGCCGACCGAAAAAAAAGCGGAAGGCAAAGTGCTGCAAGGGCTAGGGGGGTGGGTCTTTTGGGTCCTCGAAAAAACACAAAAAAATACTGCGGTGCGGAACCTTGCAGTATTTCTCACACACAGTCCGTACCTTCCTGCAAATCCTAAGAAATCCAAGTTTCCGTGGGCGAAAAATGAATCTTCAAAAGTTTGTCCGCGATGCACAATGGCTTGCCATGCGAGCCGAGACCAGCCGCGGCCAATGCGAATGCTGCGGGGCTCGAATCATCCGAGAACGGACAACCAAGCGATTCTGCTCACCATCGTGTCGCCTGCGTCGATGGCGAAAAAGATCAAAGAATTCGCGTGTTAGCGTTTCAACGGTCGGACGTTAAAATGGCAGGGGACCAGGGCGATTGCAAAGTCGGTATTGGTCGCGTTGCAAAAGCAGGAAAACAGGTGAACCGACTAGCTATCGGTTAAACGTCATCAGGCTGGCTGAGTAAGTCCTTTCCTCGGTCGGCCTGATGGTCGGCCTGTCTGAAATGAAAGGACATCTGATGAGCTACGCGGGTCAACTGCGGGTTGCCAAGCAATTGCTCGATGAAAGGCTGGCCGATGCAACAGACAACGGCGAGCGATTCGCGACGGCTGCGGGTGTAGCTTTTGAATCGGCGATTGCGTTGCTGTTCCCAGCGAGTACAAGCCAATTTATCTCACAAATCTGCAATCTTGCCGAAGCTATCCGATTTTTAGAATCGTCCGATGTTGATTTAGCAGACTGGCCAGAAAGCAAGGTGCCACTTGGCCAATACCATCTCAGCGGCGGAATAGTGTCAGCGTTGCAGTTATGTTGTGTATTCTCAAAGAGCATCCATACAGAAGTCATCGTCGCTAGGATGCAAGCCTATCCCAACCAACGAATTGACGACCGCGAGCAAGCCGACCTGGGAGAATGGGAGGTTGAATTCTCGAATGAAATCAAGTCTCGGCGTCCCGAGTTGGCAAGCTGGCCAGCATGGTCATTGCACCAATGGCGTGATGAGACGTTGAAATTGCTTGGCGATGAACTGCGGCGATATAGAACCGAAGAGGTCGACCCTGAGCATGAAAAAAAGGTTGAGAAACTTGTGAAACGGATTCGCATATGCAACGACCCGCAAGCCAAAAAATCAGACAAGCGAACCGCACAAAACTACCTTTCCCAAAACAAGAAACGATGGGAGGCGGCATTCATAGAGGCGGAGCGAATCGCGAGTTCCTAAGTGTCTATGCTGCTGACACTGACTGTCAGCAATAAACGCTTGGCTATTCTCTGCGTTGCTTTTTCGTGCGTTTCAAACTGCTTTGCTGACGCCGACTGTCAGCATCTAAATAGTTGGTCTTGGGTCGCAATGATTCCTGCGGCGGTCAATGGTGTCCGCCATTCTTCAACAGGAGTCAATCTAATGACCAAGCATTACGAAACGCCGACCGTGGAGCGTCGGCCAGCAGGTGCGTTGAGCCGCAAAGACGCGGCCGCCTATCTCAGCGTCAGTACCCGCCAGTTGGACAATTACGCGTCGGCTGGGCTGATTCCCCGAATCAAACTACCGACCGTAACGGGCAAAAAGGGTGTTGCGTCCAAATCCGTGTTTCGCGTTGCCGACCTGGACACGTTTCTTGCAAGTCGTCTCGAGTCATCGGAGGCGGCGGAATGAAAACCAAATGGCAAAGAGTCAATCGCGGCCGTCAGTGTCCTATCTGCGGTCGGCCTGATTGGTGCCTGATTGCCTCGGATGAATCTGCGGCAATTTGTGCCCGAGTCGAGAGTGACCGACCAGCAGGCAAGCGAGGTGCAGGCTGGCTACATCGGTTGCGAGATGATGACTGGCAACGTCCAAAATGGCGGACACCAAAACGAGTCGAGCCAGAGCGGCCGACCAAGAACATGCGAGACATCGCGGTCGCAAACTGTAAAGCGATACGTGAACAGTCACGCGTCTGGTTGGCCAACGAATTGTGTCTCAGTGTCGATTCTCTGATGCGATTGCGTGTCGGATGGTCTGATGGATGGAAAGCGTTTTCGTTCCCGATGCGATACCCGAACGGCAACGTTAGCGGGATTCGCTATCGCAGATATGACGGCGGCAAATTTGCGGAGCCTGGGAGCAAAGACGGATTGTTTTTTCGTCCCGATGACCTGCGACCAAATTACATCGTGGTCGTCGAAGGTGCCAGCGATGCGGCAGCGGTGATGGACTCGGGATTCTATTCGGTCGTTGGTCGTGCTGCGTGCCGGTCGAACGCTGAACAGATTGTGACATTGCTTCGACGGCGACGACCGAAACGATTGGTCATCGTCCCAGACAACGACCAGCCAGGCATTACAGGTGCTCATGCGTTGCGAGTCAACATTGAGCTGGCAGGCGGACGCGTCGAGATCCTGACATTGCCTGATGGCATCAAAGACTGTCGTCAGTGCATCCAAGAAACGAAAAATGCCGAGTGGCTTGCAGGCGAACTCGGCAAATTATGCGGTACGGAACCACAGCAACGAAAGGACGCAGATGAACACCGAGACATCTACATCCCCACCGAGTGATTATACGCTTGGGTGGGACACTGGGACATCGAAATCCAAGGTCATTATTCACGTCGAGCGGGACGGCGAAATCCTGCATCACGACGAATGTAACGTCCACAACAAGAAATCACGCGACAAGCTGATTGCGGAGTTGGCGGACCTGGGGTGCGATGAGGAAACCGTGACGGCGGAACTGCTGGCCATTGCGAGTGAGGCCAGACCACAAGCCAAGCCAAAACAGGAATCAGCGGCAAGGCAAGCCGACGACCCGCTATCGCAAATGCCAGACTCGGTTGTCCGCGACGCCAATGAGATACTGCGGGAGTGTCCGAACCTATTGGAGCAAGCCTACCGCGACGCACAACAGGTTGGCATCGTCGGCGAGGAACTGACGGTGATGACGTTGTATCTGTCTGGCGTGTCGCGATTATTGAGCAAGCCGCTATCGGTAATCGTTCAAGGGTCATCGTCGAGCGGCAAAAGTTACGTTGTCGAACGCGTTGCCGAGTTATTTCCGCCTGAGGCGAAAATCGTCGTCCAGCAGATGACACCGCAAGCATTGTTCTATCTGCCTGATGGTGCACTAGAACACAAGTTGATAATCGCGGGCGAGCGGAGTCGAATTGAAGATGATTCAACGGCAGAGGCGACCCGAGCGTTGCGAGAAATGCTGTCCTCGGGTGTCCTGCGGAAGATGATACCCGTCAAAGGTGCCGACGGTCGAATGACGACAGAGGTCATCGAGAGCCGCGGACCGATAGCCTATATCGAATCGACGACACTGGGCACGATATTCGATGAGGACTTGAATCGGTGCGTCCTGATTCATACCGACGAATCAGAAGCACAGACAAGGCGAATCCTGCAAGCTGAGGCGGTGCGTGCGAGCCGCGATAACTCAGACGCAATCTATCGTCAGTACGCGATACAGCGATTGCTGAAGCCGTACACGGTGCTGATTCCCTTTGCTGAGGACCTAGCACGATTGCTGCCAGCAGAACGCGTTGAGTGTCGGCGTGCATTCTCGCATATCAAATCTTGCATCAGTGCGTCGGCATTGTTGCATCAACAACAGCGAACCATGACAGACGGCTGTATCGTCGCGTGCGAGAACGACTACGCGGCGACCTATACGTTGTTGTCCAAGCCGATGACGGAATCTGTCGGCAGTGGCGTCTCGGTCGTCGCCAAAGAGTATTGGGAGTGGATCGCCAGCAAGTACGGACGGGACAAGCCATTCTGCGTTCAAGACCTGTTGAATTTTGAGGACTGTCCCAAGGGACGGGAGAGGTCGTATTCCATCGTCCAGGAACTCGGTAACCAAAACTGTTTGCGGGTCGTGGACATGCAAGGCAGCAAAAAGAAATATCACAAGCTGGCACGTCATCCCGATGACGCGGCGTCGCCATTACCCGAGCCAGAAATTTTGTTTTCCTGACCCTGTTTTCCGTCGGACGGTCGGACGGACGGCAGCTTTTTACGCAAGTCGTTGCATTTCAATGCTTTGCGTGTACGGCAATCAATTCGGATGAAGTCGGACGAACAGCGGATTTTCGGACGGTCCGAATATCGTCCGATTGTCCGAAGCCTGTCCGAAAATAGCGTCGGACGCAAACGACCAACGTTTTCCATAGTCAAAGTGGCTTCCTCGGTCATCGTCCGATTGTCCGACCGATTTTGACCAGTGAGAAGAAAAAATGACTTTTGATTTTGCCAGTCTGACATACAGACCGCCGAAGGAATCGTCGGTGCCAATCGTCAGACCACCTAAAGCAGCATCGCCAATGATGGTCGTGCATTGCAAACGTGACCGATACGACGTGCTAGTCGACCGCACAACGTCTTGGGGAAACCCGTTTCGAATTGGACGTGACGGCGACCGCGACGCGGTAATCGAAAAATTCAAGGACTGGGTTGTCCGTCAGCCTGGGCTTTTGGCGAGACTGCCTGAGTTACGCGGTAAGGTCCTCGGCTGTTGGTGCCACCCAAAGCCATGTCACGGCGACTTTCTGGCCGAGTTGGCGAACGGGATGACGCCAGAGGCGATTCTCGAATTGTGGCATGAGCGAGCCGCGATTCAAGCGACGGATAACATCGAGCTTTTGGAGTGGCATCGGTCACAGAATTCGCCAGCGTCGGTTGTCCGTCGGCATTGCGAATTGTGTGCGTCCGCCGAAATCAGCCTGCAATATGGCGATTATGCGGGATGGATTATTCGACCGCACATCAAAAAAGAAAGGAATGTCTGATGCCTGTTGACTGGTCTAAGTATCCGCCGAACTGGAAAACCGAGATTGCCCCGCGAATCAAGCAGCAATCCAACTGGAATTGCGAGCAATGCGGACTGCAATGTCGGCGACCTGATGAGCCGCATACAACGCACCGACAGACGCTAACGGTCGCACATATCAACCATGTTGAAAGCGATTGCAGGGACGAAAACCTAGTCGCGTTGTGTTCGGCCTGCCACTTGCGATATGACGCACCCATGAAGGCTATGCGACGACTTGCAAAAAAACGGATACAATCAAAGGTGGCGGGCGATGCTGGTAACATCGACCCGCCTGAGTCACTAACCTGGATGAGAGGAAAGTAACCCATGCCTAGTCTACAAAAAATAAAGGCCAAGCGTGCACAGTCATCTGGTCGCGGAGCTGCGGCGTCTTACAGATGGCAAAAGCAGATTGTGCTATCTGATGGTCGGCGGACGACAATTCGCCTCGGCCAGCTATCGGTCAAGGCCGCGAACGAAATCAGCGATCACATTGACTATCTGATTGAAGCCGCAAAGCATTCAACCCGCATTCATCCTGACACGGAAGCGTGGTTGCAATCCGCTGACCCAAAATTGGTAGACAAACTATCCAAACTGGGATTGTGTAAACCTTCAACCAACGTGAGCGTGTCCGAATTCGTTTCCAAGTACATCCAACAGAATTCGTGCGGTTGGGAGGAAAACACAATCCGCAATTTCCGTCAGGTTGAAAGGTTGGTCCAAGAACGTTTTCCAGTCCAGCGAATCACTGAGTTGACCAAGACTGATGCAGCAGACTTTTATACTTGGATGCGAACGACCAAAGGACTTGGCGAAAACTCAGTCAAAAAACACTACCAAAGGACACGGCAAATCTTTGAACATGCCACCGATATGGAATTGGTCGGCAAGAATGTTTTCCGCGTCAGAGCGATTACCACGACCGTCGGTGTTGCTGAAAAGCAGTACATACCACCTGAGACTATCGACGCAGTTATTGAATACCTGCCAGCGGATAAATTGGAGTGGAAGCTACTTTTCGCAATATCACGATACCTCGGCTTGCGAATCCCGTCAGAGATTCAACAGATGACTTGGGCTGACGTGGATTGGTCGCATAACACCATCACGATTCATTCGCCAAAAACAAAGCGGCATCCAGGCGGTGCACGAAGGAAGGCACCGATTGTGCCTGAGATTGCCGACCTACTTTCCCGTCAGTTTGCTGTCCCAGGTGAAGAACAGCACGTCTTTCCGACTTTGCGGCGGCATACGAACCTGGGAACGACCGCGAAAAAGTACGTGACCAAGGCAGGCCATGAGCCGTGGGCCGAATTTTGGAATGCACTGCGTGCGTCATGCGAAACCGACATGATGGACCGATACGGCTTGCGGCGGGCGTGCAAATTCATCGGCAACAGTCCATCGGTCGCAATGCGGCATTATTCCCTGTTGCGAAATACCGACTTTTTGGACGACCCAAAAAGCGATGCAAAAAACGATGCAGTAGGTGCGAGAATAGCCGAGAATGATGCAGAAGCGATGCACGAAAACCCTCAAAAACAAAGGGTTTTGTGCGAATCAGCACCCCCAGGAGGAATCGAACCTCCAGCTAAGCTTTAGGAAAGCCTTGTTTTATCCGTTAAACTATGGGGGCGTGTGAGGTGGGCCAACCCGGCTGGATCACACAGGAAAGCGGGTTAAGCTTCTCGGCTGCGGCTAGCTGCCGCGACATTCTCGAACCTGGAACCCTCCGCCGCCACACTTGGTTGTCTGAGTCACAGGTGACCGGTTGTCAGAATCACGGGCGACTGAGTCACAGGTGTCTGAATAGTCACGAGTAAGCTCAAACTCAGGCGGCTAAGGCAGGGGTGGCTGGCTGAGACCGTTTGCCATATGGGCTACGATAGCCTGTGAAGCCGAATTGGTAAAGAATCCATCCGCCGACCGCCGCTGAGAGGGCCGGCGGTTTCTGTTCCTTCTCTCCAACTGGAAAATCAGCCATTACGCCCCACGAACGACATGCCTGGCGGATTCTCGATGCCAATGCCAACCGAGCCGCGGAAGGACTGCGCAGTCTGGAAGACTACGCGCGTCTGGTTTGCGAAGATGAACTCGCAGCAGAGTGGACCAAATCCCTGCGCGATCGGCTGGGAGGCGTCCTGCGTCAGCTGGATCGCAACTCGCGACTGCTGGCCAGGTCCACGGCTAGCGACGCGGGGACCGAGATTACTGGCCCTGAAGAATCCTCCCGGTCCTCGCTGGTCGATGTCGTGGCGGCCGCCGCCGAACGCGTTACGCAGGCGCTGAGACAAGTGGAGGAAGCCAGCAAAATCCTGTCGGAATCTGTGGCCGCGGACTTCAAACAACTGAGATACGCGGCCTACGATGACCTGGCCAGGATCGAGCTGCGCCTGTCCAGACCGTCGCACGCGATCGATGCCGCTCAGCTCTATCTGCTGATCGATTGCTCGAAACCCTTGCAAGAATTTGCTGCGTACGTGTCCATCTTGGCCGAGGCAGGCGTGGATTGGTTTCAGCTGCGCGACAAAGTGGCGGAGGGCGGCCAGCTGATGGCCTACGCTCGGGCGGCCAAGCAAGCTCTGGCGGCATCGTCGTCCAAGCTGATCGTCAACGATCGACTCGATATCGCCATGGCCTGCGGAGCCGATGGCGTTCACCTGGGGCAGGACGATCTCGGCTTGGAGGATGCCCGGCTGCTGGTCGGCAACTCCATGTTGATCGGCATTTCCACGCATTCAGTGGAGCAAGCTACGCAGGCAGAGCAAGCTGGAGCCGATTACATTGGCTGTGGTCCAACCTTTCCATCGACGACCAAAACGTTTTCCGAGTTTGTAGGCCCCGCCTTGATCGCACAAGTCTGCCAGCAAGTGCGTTTGCCAGTGTTCGCCATCGGAGGAATTGAGTACTCAAATCTCGAGTACGTGATGCAAGCGGGATGTCCCCGTGTGGCTTTGAGCGGCGCGATCCATCAAGCGTCTGATCCCGCACAGGCCGCTTCCATGCTCAAGCAAAAATTGGCGACCGAGGGACATGCCCCAATCCCACCGGCCGCTGCTTCCAACTCATGATGGTCTTCAAACTGCAGACCCGGCTCTTAAGCACAACTGAAGATTCGATCAAGTAATGTCGCCTTTGGCTCCGCAAGAGCTGCGGAAAAAAAGCTACTTTCGCGGGAGCGAAAGGCGACTATAAAACACCTATTCATCGAACGCTACTCAAAGTTCGGATTGGATCCTGGCCATGAGCTTCTCCATCTCGCCAGGGCGATAGCCCTCCAGGGCCTCGACAATCGTGCCCTCGCGATTGACCAGTAGCGTGGTCGGATAGCCGAACGAACCCGAGGGAGAGAGCATAGCCAGTTGCTGCCGCGTCATCGCTGTCGAGTCACTGTAGGTGGGAATAGGATTCGGGTAGTCGGTCAAAAATTCTTGAGTCTCCCGCATCAGTTTTTGCAGATCCATCTCCGGCCCACCCGAGCAAGATACGGAAATGATTTCGACGTTGCTATCTTGCTCAAACTCGGCGGCCAGCTTGGCAAACTCGGGAAACTCACGCTGGCAAGGCGGGCACCAGGTTCCCCAGAAATGAATCACGCTCAGCTTGCCTTGCAGGGCCGCATTGGTGACGGGCTCTTCGGCGTTTAGCAGCGGTTGCAAATCCAACTGGGGAAGCGTCTGACCAATCATCATTGATCTCGGTGGACGGCCAATCCAAGCCAGCGCAAGCAGCCCAACCAGCATCACGCTCCCGAACACGAGAACGTAGAAATTGCTGGAATTCCAGAAGCTTTTCGGTACCTGGGGTGTGGCTTCTGTCATGTTATTGTCCGAATAATCGTTCATGGGGCTCTCATCGAAGGGCATGGGCTGCAAGAATGGATGGCTGGCGTGGTCCGCTGACCTATCTCAATTATCTGTCAGTAACAAGTTCGACTAAAGGTCCCATGGGTTCGAAGAATCCCGAAAATTTGAATCCGACGGGTCTGGTCAGCGACAAGCAGGCTGCCGTGAACGCTTCTGATAGTGAAAGAGCCAGTCGATCCTGGGAGGTCGAGCAGAAGTACATTGTGCAGGACGCCGACCAATTGCAACGCAGACTGCAGGACGCAGGCTACGTGCTGGTAGGGACGGAAGAGCATGAGGACATCTATTTCCGTCACCCGGTTCGCGATTTTCGACAGACCGATGAAGCTCTGCGGCTGAGAAAACTGAACGACAGGCTGTTGATCACCTATAAAGGTCAGCGACTGGAGGCGGTGGTCAAGACCAGGCCCGAGATCGAATTATCGCTTCGGGCAGAGGAGTGCGGATCGTGGGAGCAGTTGCTGCAGTGTCTGGGTTTCGCTGAGGTCGAACGGGTCCGCAAGCAGCGCAGTATTTTCAAAGCCACCGCGAGTGGTGACGAGCTCAGCTTGCGAATAATCATTTCCCTCGATCGTGTTCAGGGCTTGGGGGACTTCGCGGAAATTGAGTTGATCGTGGCGGACGCCGGCAGGCTCCACGAAGCTCAGTCGGCAATTGAACTGCAGGCGTCCGCGTTGCAGTTAACGCAAGTTCAGCCCCGCAGCTACCTCTCCCAGCTCTTGGCCAAGAAAGGCCGTACGTAATCCGATTTGCAACATGGATCGACTTGCATGCCCGACGCGTTGGAAGAAAACGGGTGCAAGTGCGGGACTACCAGTAGCCATCGTCTGCCGTGCTATGGGATATTCTGTTGCGTTCGTGTGGAGTCGAGTCGAGGAGTCTGTGTCAGTGGTGAAACGCATCTGCTGCGCAACACGCGGGAGTGAGGGCTTACCAGGACCGCAGCTCATGTTTCGATCATGGCGAGCACTTAGAGCATCGTTAGAAAAGACGTAGGATCGAAAGTTGCCGATCGATCCTTGATCGATGGGTTTTCGCAGGCTGGAACGCTACGATCGCGGAGCGATCGGCGACTATGTCGAAAGTTAAAATGCAATAACCAACGTTCCGTTACTTTCCGAATGTCCCAAAACCACCGATCTCGGAGACATGAAGCCATGTTGACCAATGCCCACACCGGAACCACCATCGACGAGGTGGCAGCGGGAATCTACCGCATCAACACACCGCTGCGGATCGATGCTATCCCTGGTGGCTTTAACATCAGCCAGTACTTGATCGTGGACGACGAACCGATGATCTTCCACACCGGCTGGCGGAAGTGGTTTCCGTTCGTCTCCGAAGCAATCTCAAAGGTCATACCGCTGGAGCGGATTCGCCACATCGGCTATTCGCATTTTGAGGGTGACGAGTCGGGGGCCATGAACTCGTTCTTGGCGATTGCGCCGCAGGCAATTCCCTTTGCCAGTCAGGTTAGTTTGCTGACCTCGCTGGATGACTTGGTTGACCGGGAGGGCCGCGGTTTGGCCGATGGCGAGACCTTTTCAACAGGGCAGAAGACGTGGCAGTGGATTGACACACCCCATGTTCCGCACGGCTGGGATTGCGGAGTACTGTTCGATCAGTCGACCGGCACGCTGCTGTGTGGAGACTTGTTTACTCAACCCGGAGCCGAAACTCCGGCCGTTACCGAATCTGAAATTCTCACGGCCAGCGAAAGCATGCGGAAGCCAATGGATTACTACGCGCATTCCACGCAGACCAAGGGAATTCTGGAGCGTCTAGCATTGCTGAATCCCGCAACGCTCGCTTGTCAGCACGGGAGTGCCTACCGCGGCGATGGCGCAGGCCTACTGCGTGAACTTGCCGCGATCCTGGAAGAAGAACAGCGGCATGACTCAGCTTGAACAGCGAAAGCGAACCGTACTTCCAGTTACGTTGAAGCTGTCGCGTCTGGGAGTTCATCAGGGTGTATGCGCCAGCCTAAATGAAAAAGAAAGGATTTTTGCTCAGCGGACGAGAAGCCGAGGATGCAGGACTCCGCATCCGCTTTTTGGCACAGCTGTTGCTTCTGATTGTCTGCCAAGAAAATGGTCGCTGCCAAAATGACAAATGAGTGGTGGTTGCGATGCGTTCTTCTGTTTACTTGCACCAAAAAGGGAGGGATCAACATGAACCGATCCGATTATCTAAACCGCAATCACCTTGGGCCTCTCGAAGATCTTTCCCAAGATATGGAACGGGTTTTCGACTCACTCTTGGGACGCACTGTGGGAAGTATGCTCCGCTCGGGAGCTTCTGAAAAATACGTGCCGGCCCTGGACATCAAGGAAAATAGCGAGGTTTTCACCGTCAGCGTGGACGTGCCGGGGGTTCAACCCGAGGACGTGAAGATCGAGCTGCACGACGGCAAGCTGACGATCGCGGGCAGCAGAAGCAGTGTCGCCGAAGAGGAGCGTCCCAACTACCATCGGATTGAAAGAGCCAGCGGAAGCTTTCAACGCGTGGTCACGCTGCCCGGTGAGGTGGATGTGGAGCACATCGATGCCAGCTATCAGAACGGAGTGCTGGTCATTGTCCTGCCTAAGATTGCCAAGCAACAACCGAAGAAAATTCAAATCCGCACCGGCAACTGATCAGGAGGGAATCGATCGTGTTTTTCCACGATTGGCCTTCCGTGAAATGGGGATGCAAACACGCCAGGGCTGTAACAGGTCACTGGCGTGTTCTATTTTTGTCCGCAGAAGCCAACGAACTTAGAAATTTCCTCGATGTTAGGCCTGGCTGGGAACGGACTGACACATAGAAGTCAGGATCGCGTCGAACACTTGTGACAGGCGAGTCATATCGCGATCCTCGGCTTGCATCTGTATCAAATACACGCCGCTCGGAGCCGAAAACGCCAGCAAATGCGAGGTGATGATCAAGTCCAGGTAAACGAATCTCTGTGTGACACCCTGTAATTGCCGGTCGCCGATCTCCTTGCTGAGAGGTTCCTGCTCGATCTCATCGTACTCTCCCTCCATGGCCGCCTGCGCCTGCGACAGCGATTCTTCCACGGACTGCTCCGCCACTCGCGTCACCGAGAGAAATGCCCCCTCAGGACTTTCCAGCATGACCGCTTGAGACGCTTCGTCTTCGGTGCTGCTCCAATTATCGGGAAACAGAAAGGCGAGTCCGAAGTTTTCAAATTGCTTGGGCATTGGCTTGCAGTGTATTGCTATCAAAAGATCGAAAGGGGGCCAAACTGGCGGTGGATCCAAGAGCCGACAGGGGCTCTAGTTTCAGCGGGACCATTGGAATCGCGTCGATTTGCGATCATTGCTGGGGAACCGATGGACCAAAGACACCTTCATTGTGGCTACCCCATCCGCGCAAACAACCGTGGAAGCCGATGAAGTCGCTCGGATTCCCGTCTTTCGTTCGTTTGGCCAATTCTGCTAACACGATAATAGCCTTGAGGGATCACGCGGAGGGCTCGCGCTCATGGGCATTCGAGCACATACAATTTCAAAGCCGAATTCGACCGAGAACGTGGTGCTTGCCTGTTCTAGTGCCTCTGCATGGAATCTCTACGGAATGCCGAACGAAGCGCGGCTATTGCTGGTGTTGACCCTGAGCTTGCATTTGCTGGCGCTGGGTGGATGTCGGACATTTCGCGGAGACCGGCACACGCGAAATCTTTCCGAGGCGCGGCAGTTTTCACTGCGTGGAGCCGGGCTGCTCCAGGATAACAACTACAGCGAGGCGGAATCTTTGTTCGGCGAGGCGCTTTCCAGAAGCCCAGCGGACGAAAGAGCCCAGTGGGGAATGGCCGAAGTACTCTGGCGGCAGGGACAGCAGGAAAAGGCTGTGGAGCACATGAGTCTGGCCGCGGATTTGAGTGGCAAGAACCCGGACTTGTTAGTGCGTCTGGGCGAAATGCATTATGGCCAGGGTGAATGGGATGAAGCGCTGCGACAGGCGGACGAGGCCATATCGATCAGCCGCCAGCACGCCGATGCCTGGGCGCTGCGCGGTAAGGTGCTTCGATCGAGGGATCAAACCGAGGAGGCTTTGGACTGCTATCAGCGAGCGCTGATCCACAATCCGGCAAACTCGCAAGCGAGGGTTGCGGTAGCTGAGATCTATCATGCTTTGGGGCGGCCGCAGAGAGCTCTGGCGACTCTCGATCAATTGGCGGACAACCAACCGACTGAAGCGATTCCGGCTCGAGCCTGGATGCTGAAGGGCCAAGCTCTGGCTGCACTTGGAGAGCGCGGCGATGCCAAGGATTGCTTAAGACAAGCCACCCTGTGCGCGGAGTGCGACGATCCGCAGTTGATGCTGGAACTGGCCCGATTGCAGTATGAGACGGGAGAACTGGCCGAGGCCAGAGTTTGCTTGGGGCGGGCATTGCAGAGTTCACCCCATGACCCCGAGGCTCTGAATTTACAACGGGTATTGGACCAATCCTTCGATCATATGTCGGTCGGTTATGGAAGACCCACAGTGGAAGCTTCACCGGCGGGAATGGCGATTCCTCACGATTGAATCCAGCAAGTCATCTGCCACCTTTTTCTGCGCAGCGTTTTTCCTGACGCGGCTTAACCAGCGGCATGTTCCGTCTTCTTTCGGCAATCTCCCGCGTTTCAATTGACTAAGCCCATTCCTGGGCTAGGTTTCGAACGAGGAGTAGTGTGCGACCCCTGTGTTCCGATTGTAAGGAATACACAACCTCGTAACGCTACTCAGCGTGATCAGTATGAGAATTGAAGTTGGCCGGTTGCTTTTTGCGACCGGCGGAGGAAGGCACATGGCAACATTTCAAGACGGTGAGCGACGGCAATTTGTGGAGCGGCGAAGATCCGATCGCAGCGGTCCTCCAGGTGTGGAACGTCGCCAGTTTGCAAACTCACATCAGGGGCTTTCCGACGATGCTCGCGAATTAGCGCAGGCGATTGATGCGTACAAGATTCGTCATTCGCGGCGCTACATCACCTTCGAAGAGATGCTGCGGGTGATCCATGAATTGGGCTACGTAAAGCATACGTCGGTTACGTCGGAGAGTTAGTACCGATCGGAAAGCCGAAAGAACCGCAGCTAACGCCAAAGCGGCTAATGGTTTGCGGATAGGTTCTAGTCGTTGGAAAGCAGCAGCGTCACCAGGCGATCGCGAGAAACGACACCGATGGTTTGGCGACGGCCGTCAACAATTCTGGCCATCGGGCTGGCCTGGGCCTGCAACTTACATAGCACTTGGATAGTGGATTCACTGGCCGGTACCTCGTAGACCGGCATCGGTCGCGGGCGATTTCCCAGCAGCAATTCGGACACGGAATAGCAGCCCACCAATTGTTTTCCGTTGGCATCGAGCATGCCTACATATCTTTGCCGAAACTGACTGGCCAGTTTCAAAATTTCCTCGCGTTCCGTGCCGGCCTTGACGGTGGGCAGTGCGCGTAGCGGAATGGCAAACTGACGGACGGGACGCATGCCGTAGGTGAACAGGTTCTGTGCGAGCTCACGCTGGACGGGCTGCAACAGTCCCGCTTCTTGGCCCTCCAGCATGACGCGTTGCAGTTCGCGTTTCTCCAGAGTCACGCTGAATCGTGTGGACTTGCCGCCCATAAAACGCAGCCACAAGGATTCCAGGCTGATCACGATCATCGAGATCGGCAGAAACAGGGCAGCGCAGAAGATCATCAACGGTGCGCCGCGGGTGGACAGCAAATAGGGCGCGTTGTAGTAGAGATATTTTGGCAGCAGCTCGCCATAGATAAACAGCAGGGGCGTGGCCAGAACAGGTACCATGGTTTGCACCGATTCTCCCCAGCCCACCAGCAAGGCTTGGCTGGCCAGCACGAGGCTGAAGGATACCAGATAGTTGGCAATGTTATTCCCAATCAAGACGGTAGCAACAACCAGTGTGGGGCGGTCAGCCAGCCACATCAGTCCGCGAGCGATGAGATTGCCGGACATCGCGTCCATTAACAATCGAACACGCGTGACCCGATAGAAGCCCGTCTCACTTCCACTGAAAAACGCGCTCAAGAAGGTTCCCAAGGCGAGCATCATCAAGATCATCATGATGGTTGCTCTCCCGGCAAAGGGCTGGCTTGGATACGCACCAGAATATCGCCGCGTGTATCCGCGTCGATCACTTCCAGCAGAAGCCCGTCGAATTCACAGGTGTCGCCTTGTTCGGCCAGGCGATGGAGCTGCTCTTGGATCACGCCACCGATGGTCAGGTGTTGACCGCTGAGCCGTCGACCGATCACGCGTTCCAATCTGCGAATTTTTGTCATGCCGGTAGCCAGCCAGACGTTCTCGGACTCGGGACGTATTTCAGCCTTGGCCAGAGCGCGATAGGAATTGGAGTGGTCGGCCTGCAGCACTGCTTCAAAGATCTCCTCCCAGGTCAGAATGCCAATCGTCTCACCGAACTCGT
>JANSWS010000295.1 GCA_024743355.1 bacterium | reverse complement strand
TGGAGCACCGGCCCGGTTCCAAGCTTCTCCATGCCCTTGGCCGCCAGTATCAGCAAGTCCTCCTGCATCTTCTCGGGAAGGCTGTGCCAGAATACAAAATAGTTTCCGTTCTCGACTTCTTGAGACATCACGTTGACGAAGTCTTGCAACGACTGCGACTCCGAGAAAGGCGAGATCAGAATCGAGTCGACGTTGATGTCACGTAGCGGCGGAATCTCGATCGCCGGAACCACAAAGGCCTTAACCAGGGGCTTGGAAAACTCTTCAGGCTTCCCGAGTTTGATGGCTTGCAGGTGACTCTCAAGACTCAGACTGGAAAAGGCAACTTCCGCCTGCTTGCCGTTGGAACGCAGCTTCAATATCACTCCGTCATCGGTCAAACGCACAAAATCAGCCTCGATCGATTTGCCAGCCGCGCTGGTCCAAGTCGTTGCCGATTCTTCCTGGCCCAAGGCCACATTGGTTGCAGCCAAGGAACTGCATCCAATCAGAGCAGCGATGCAAAAATGCGGGAGCGAACTTTGAACTATTCGGGTCTTCATGTTATTCACAACGAAGCGCACTAGGAGGAAAGAAAAGCACTGCACCGCTGCCCATACACTTGGCTTGTCAGGCCCGATGGCCAATGCTGTGGAGCATTTGTATCGAGCGACTTGTCCGAAAATACGAGCATGAAGCGCGAGCGAGTGAGTTTCGGTCGCCATCAAGTACACACTCACCGGCGCTTCATGCTTGTAAATCCAAAGCCAAAATGCTTCACAGCGTTGCCCGATGGCCCGCCTGGGATACAGTCGAAGCCCGAACGCGTCGGAGGCGCCGCTGACTTCTCGAATGCTCCCATTATAGATCAGCTGAAATCTCTTGGGACCTGAAGATGCTGTTTAGCATGGAATTTCGCGTCTGCGTGTCCCCTGCAGCCCCAAAATCGCTCTGTAAAGGAAGCCTCGGGATTGTCCGGTTGCTAACGATCGCCTTTCGATCCGTTAAGGCTTGGGAAATATGACATTTATCGCTAGTCCAAGGCAGAGCCTTGGAACGAGGGTTACTGGCGAGCGGCAGATGAATTTTTCGCGTAGCCACGCTCGCCAGAGCGTGGTCGACGTTGTCCACCGTCTGGCGACGGTGGCTACGATTGGTCGTCCACCGGCGGTGGCTACGCCGATCCGCTTAGGGCAGGGCCGGCGCGGGCAGCTGAGGTTGACTGGGCTGCACGGCGTACCACTGCAGTTCGACTCTCAGTTCAGGCTGAGAATCGTCGGAGTTGCTAATTCGCCGCAAACGCAGGCATGCCCCGGCTGGCGATAGCCGGATCAGACTGGCGGAGACATGCTCGTCAGAAACCTCAAACTCCAATAGCGGATTGCCCACAAACGGTGGGCAAAACCCAAGCATGACTTCTTGTGTTGCTTCCTGTGCTTGGAGTTGCACCAGAACTTCGCCCGACAGGTAACGACTTCCCTCCTCGTCCACTCCCTCGACGGATCGTCGCAGCAGCCGGTCGGCTTCGGCTAGGCAGATCTCAGCATCTGCTTTGACATCGGACGCGAGCCCGGCATCTAGCAACGCTTCCGATGTACGCTCGGCATTCAAGCTGGCATGAGCCGAGGACAGATTCTCTGACTGCGTTCGATCCGCGAACGAAGCTTTCAAGCTTGCCGAATCATCGCCGCTTCGTTGCTCAGAGGCATAGGACCGATGATCTTCCTGAAGCGGGGCAAGCCGCAGGCTGCCATACAAGAAATAATGAAAAAGCAACCATATTTCAACGCTCGCCACGATCAGCAGGGCGACGCAGGCGACAGCTAGCCCGGAGGCATGCAGCATGATCAGCCCCAGCCAATTGATGGTAGCCAGATATCCTGTCAACATGACCACATGATTCCAACGTTGATCGCTGTGCGGCGCATCGGTCAGGATGGGCAATCGTAGAGCCAGCCCCGTGACGGCGACGACGGCTGAAATCAGCAGCAATATGCCATCCGCAAGCGGCGGATGCTCAGCCAGCAAACTATATCCCCAGCCGAGCAAAGCACCTGAAGCCCAGCAGGCGGTCAAAAGCACCCACGTCCAATTTTCTTCTTGGGACGTGATGTACCGCATGCGGCTCTCCTAAGTGGAATCCCAGGAACAGGTTTCGTCTCAAGACCCCGCGGCGGCACAGTTCCTGGAGCTGTTGAGTAGAAGCTCGGTTTTCGGAATCATGCCGTTGTGGGTTGAGGCAAAACCTGCATGTCACGCTACCACCTGAACGGCAAATCGAATTGCCGCTTGGATTCAGGTGATGCTTGGAAAAAGCTGCCAAAGTCTGGGTTAGCTGGCTGCTGCAACACCGAGTTTTTCGGCAAGCAGTTCGGCCTTGGAGGTGTCTTCCCAAGTGAAGCCTTCGCCAGTTCTGCCGAAATGACCACCCGCGGCGGTTTGCCGAAAGACAGGGCGTTTCAGCTGCAGATAGTCAATAATGCCGCCTGGCGAGAGGGGGAACACTTCACGGACGACTTCGCAGATCTTGTCATCGCTGACACGTCCAGAGCCTTGCGTGTCGACATGTACGCTGACCGGCTCTGCCACGCCAATGGCGTAGGCCAACTGTACTTCGCATCGATCCGCCAGACCGGAAGCGACGATGTTCTTGGCAATATGTCGGGCCATATACGCCGCGGAACGATCGACCTTGGTGGGATCCTTGCCGCTGAAGGCCCCGCCGCCATGCCGACCCCATCCGCCATAAGTGTCCACAATAATTTTGCGACCGGTTAGGCCGCAATCACCATGCGGGCCCCCGACCACAAATTTGCCCGTTGGATTGATATGGTAAACCGGCTCCTTGGTCACCAATTCCTCAGGCAGGCATGGCTTAACGACTTTCTCTTTCACGAATTGCTGAATCGTCGCCTGATCGACATCGGGACTGTGCTGAGTGGAAACCACGACCGTGTCTATACGAACGGGCTGGAAGCCATCATACTCAACCGTCACCTGGCTCTTGCTGTCCGGCCGCAGCCAGTTCACTTCGCCGGCCTTTCTGGCTTCGGTCAGACGATTCGTAATGCGATGGGCTAGAGCGATTGGCAGCGGCATCAGTTCGGGTGTGTCGTTGCATGCGTAGCCAAACATCAATCCCTGGTCACCGGCCCCGATTTCCTTGCCTTTCTCGGCATCTTCATTGACGCCCTGGGCAATATCCGGACTCTGCTCATCCAGGCTGACCAGCACGCTGCAGGTGTCTGCGCAGATACCCATCATGTCGTCGGTATATCCCACGTCGCGAATAACGTCCCGAATCACTTTGGTGTAATTCACGGTGGCCTTGGTCGAGATCTCCCCGGCAATCATGGCCAAACCGGTAGTTACCAACGTTTCACAGGCTACGCGACTGTTGGGATCCTGCTCGAAGATCGCGTCCAAAACCCCATCGGAAATCTGGTCTGCCAGCTTATCTGGGTGGCCCATGCTAACCGATTCACTCGTGAACAAATACTTACCAGAAGCCACTCTTGAGACCCTCCAATTGCGGGGTGCCGCTGTTGATACGGAAAATTTTGATTCGAAGCTTGGCTGCGCACGCGCCCAGTCGCCTTGTATCACTTTTGACGCCAGTATATCCACTGTGATTCGGCTTCGGAATAGCTGGGAAAGGCATGCCATAGGCAAAGCTCGCCATTCGTTTGCGCAATCGGGCAAATCCGTACCATCGTTTCAAAAAAAAGGCCGCTCCCAGCGGGAGCGGCCAGATATTTGCATCCAGCAGGCTGGCTACTGGATCGGGTTTCTTGGCAAGCCCAGAGGCTTATTCATCCGAAGCCCCGTCGTCAGCCGAATCTTCTTCAGCAGCCGCAGTAGGCGGAGCGATCAAGGGACCGCCGCCACCGAGACCACCCTTGAGTTCCTCGGGATTCACGCGATTCGCTTCGGCCTGCTGAGCCAAGCGTGCTTCTTCCTTGGCAGCGGCTTGTTCCTGCTCCTCGGCCCAGTCGACACGCTTCTTGGACAGGCCAATCTTCCGCTCGTCGCTATCGACTCGCAGTACCTTGACCTCCAGTTCATCGCCGACCTTGACGAGTTCTTCGGGGTTTTCGACCTTGTCATCCGAAAGTTCGGAGATGTGAAGCAGGCCTTCCAGCCCGTCTTCAAGGCCAATGAACACACCAAAGTTGGTGATCTTGGTAACCTTACCCTTGACCAATTGCCCCGGCTGGTACTTCTCGGGAATGGTGGTGGCCCAAGGATCGTTTTCGAGTTGCTTGAGACCCAGCGCGATGCGGCGACGATCCTGGTCGACCGACAGCACACGGCAACGAATCTCCTGGCCTTTCTCCACAACTTCGCTCGGGTGGCTGACCTTGCGTGTCCAACTCATGTCGGAAACGTGCAGCAGGCCGTCAATGCCCTGCTCCAGCTCGATGAACGCACCGTAGTTCGTCAGGTTACGCACCTTACCGTTGACTTCGCTGCCCTCGGGATACTTGTCAAGAACTTCGTCCCAAGGATTGGCTACAGTCTGCTTCATACCCAATGACAACTGTTGTCCGGCAGGGTCGACCCCCAGTACCTTGACGTCAATCTCGTCACCGGTTTGAACCAATTCATTGGGATGGTTGATACGCCGCGTCCAGGACATTTCACTGATGTGCACCAAGCCTTCAATGCCCGGCTCGAGCTTAACAAAAGCTCCATAGCTCATCACATTGACTACTTCGCCCTTGACCACCGTGCCCACGGGATACTTTTCTTCGATGTTTTCCCATGGATTGGCTTCTTTCTGCTTCAATCCCAAGGCAATCTTCTGCTTTTCGCGATCGATCTGCAGAACCTTAACTTCGATTTCCTGATCGATGGAAACCATCTCCGAAGGATGTCCGATGCGTTCCCAGCTCATATCGGTGATGTGCAGCAGACCGTCGATTCCACCCAGGTCAACGAAGGCACCGAAGTCGGCGATGTTCTTGACGACACCTTTGCGCAGCTGGCCTACTTCCAATTCACCCAGCAAGTGTTCGCGATCTTCTTCACGTTGCTTCTCAATCAGCGAGCGGCGGGAAACAACAATGTTTCGTCGAGCCTCGTCAATTTTGAGAACCTCACACTGAACGACCCGTCCAATGTAGTCGGCGATATCGTTGGGGCGACGAATATCAACCTGGCTAGCCGGCAAGAACACATTGACGCCAATGTTGACAAGCAAACCGCCTTTGATTTTTCTTTCGACAGTTCCGGTGACGACCTGGCCTTCGGCGACCTCGGACATCATCTTTTCCCACTCGAGGATCTTCTCAGCCTTGCGTTTGCTGAGCGCGATCATCCCGTGGATGTCGTTTGCCGGACCGAGGGCATCTTCCATTTCCTCGATCAGGACTTTCACCGTTTGCCCTACTTGAGGCGGCTCTTCGGTTTCATCCCATTCATTGATATTGATGGCACCTTCGCTCTTGAAGCCGACATCAATTACGACGTAGTCACCATTTACCTCAACAATCTTGCCGTCGACGATCTGATTCACGTCGAATTGTTGATTCAGGTCTTGAACCGCATCCAGGATGTATTGGTCCAACTCCTCTTCCGGCAAGAGGGTGTCCACACTGGCTGTGATTTCGTCGTCTTCGAGAGAGCGAATAAGGTTACGATTGACCATTCTGATCCCAAAAAACCTTCATGCCCGATGCCGTTGCGTTAGGCTTCTAACAAGCAGCACAGCCAGATTGGCCCTAGTACAGCGTCTGAAGCAGGGCGGAATGGCCGTGATACAGGTCTTCATGCATCCAGGTGAACATAGCCGTTGGAAAGACTCGCATGCATGCGATCACTTTCGTCAACTGCCAAATCAAGCGCTAGAGTGAGCGCCGCCTGAATTCATGCCTAACCCATGTGGGCAGTGCTGAAGGAATCCAAAAAAAATTTGCTTCGCAGGGGCAGTTGACAACAGCGTCGAACTGGAAGGACCCGGGCCGACGCAAAGCATCCGTCAAGAGACGACGGGAGAAACTCGGTAACTATCGGCGGACTGCGATATCTATCCAGAATCTATCATTGGTAGCAAATCCCGGCAATATCAACGCCATCAGTCCTCTGCCAAATTGGGGATTTAGATGACTGCTCGGCCCCGAGCAAGCCTTTAAGGCACGCGGAAGACCAATGTTAATCGTAGCCACCGTCGCCAGACGGTGGATGAACAACCGTCGCCAGACGGTGGATTACGTCGACCACGCTCTGGCGAGTGTGGCTACGGGTAAGATTCATCTGCCAAGTCGCTGATAACTGCCAACGCAGATTCGCTGCCAGCTGCTCGCCTCGCTACGAAAAAAGCCAGCAGTCGGTACACTAGTTGCCTCATGGCTGGCATCAAAATGCTGGCATTCCACGACGGCAAGGCGAAAACAGACGCAAAAATGACTCAGTTTGCTGTATCTAAAATTGCAATTGGCGGCGATCACGCGGGCTTTTCGATGAAGTCCGAATTGACACCTTTGCTGGAAAAACAGGGAGTCGAACTGGTCGACTGCGGAACCCACGATGAGCAGCCCTGCGACTTTCCGGACTTGGCGGAACGGGTGGCGGAAATGGTGCTCAGCGGCCGGGCCGAACGTGGGATTCTGGTCTGCGGCAGTGGCGTCGGCGTCAGTGTAGCGGCAAACAAAATCCCAGGGATCCGCGCCAGCGTCTGCCATGACTCGTACTCGGCCCGTCAGGGTGTCGAGCATGACGATATGAACATTTTGTGTATCGGTGCCCGGGTAATTGGCCCGGAACTGGCCATGGAAATCGTTCGCTCCTATTTGGGGGCGCGATACGCCCCCCAACCGCGACACCAGCGGCGCGTCGACAAGATCCTGGACATTGAGCGGCGTGTACAGAACGGCGAATACCGCTCAGCTTCCAACTGATCAGCGGCCTACTCGGACACCTCCGCCTTACCCTCTGTAGATTCTTCCGACTTCGTTTCCGACTCCGGTCGCACATACTCCAGCCCGAATTCCTTGCCTTTATCGACGGCTGGAATGCCCTCGGCCATCCACACCGGCATTGGGGCGCCCTGGAGGTAGTGATCAAAGAACTGCTGCATGCGTTGGGCGAAATCCATGCGATTTTCGTCGGTCATGACCCAATGCGGTTCGCCATTGTAATTCAGCATCCAAGCAGGTCGCCCAAGTCGTCGCAAAGCCACGAAAAGTTCAATGCCCTGATACCAGGGTACCGCCGTGTCTTCGTCGTTGTGCAAAATCAGCAGTGGGGTGTGAATCTTATCCGCCGCGAACAGAGGAGAGTTCGCGATGTACTTCTCGGGTGCATCCCACAAGGTTGCGCCGATGCGGCTCTGCGTCTTTTCGTACTGGAACATGCGGCTCATGCCGGAGCCCCAACGAATTCCACCGTAGGCGCTGGTCATATTGCTGACCGGAGCACCGGACTCAGCGCAGGCAAACATATCCGTAATTGTGACCAGATAGGCCGTCTGGTAGCCTCCCCAACTATGGCCTTGCATACCAATGCGTTCGGCGTCAATGAATCCAGCGTCGATCAGCGATTGCACACCGGGCAAAACGGAGTTGGCCGCACTGGGCCCCGGCTCTCCGACTTTGTAGGGAATGTCCGGCACGAACAGCACGTACCCTCGACTGACGTAAAAGCTGAAATTGATGATCGAGCGTCCCGCGGCCGGCTCGTAATAGGTGTGCAGGTTGTCTGAGTTACGCTCGTAGAAATAAACCAATAGCGGGTACTGCTTGGCGGGATCAAAGCCCTCGGGCTTATACAACAGTCCATCCAGAGGCTGCCCATCCGTAGCCTCCCAATGGACGAGTTCGGCGGTTCCCCAACGGTATTCAGCCTGCTGCGGATTCAATTCGCTCATCCGCCTGGTCGACTTGAATTCCAAAGTCGAACTCCACAAGTCAGGGTAGCGTTCAAAGGTAGAACGAGTGAAGAGTACCACATCCGCCTCCCGAGCCTTGGTCAAGCCGCCAACACTTTCATCAAGCATTATCATTTGCTCAAGGCGTTGTGGTTGTTCGTCGCCGCCCTCACCGTCCGCCGGAGCAGGATTCCAACGGAAGAATCCGGTCGCTTTCGTTTCTTCGGAGAAGGCGGAAAGATACTGGGGGGCATCCAGATCGACATATTTCTCTTCGGAATCCAATGTCAGCAGATCAAAACGTATTTGATTCTCACGACCATACCCCTCGGTAATGCATACCGGCATTTCCTTTCCGCTCGGATCAACTCGCCACAGGTCAAAGCGATCGCGAATCAGTAGGGCTTCATCGTCTTCCAACCAGCCAGCTAAACCATAGGGGTTTGGTAGCGAAGGTTGGTCGTGCAATTCATCGTGCAACGGATGCGGCAACATCTTGCCGAGATCTACTTGCGCATTCGCTTCTGCCTCTGCCTTGGGGGGCTTGGTGCTTTGTGCGTACCAGGTTCGCTCCTCGCCGTCCCACCAGACGACATAACCACCAGCTGGAGAAAGCGAGGGACGGCCACGCTTTTTCTCGGCAATCTGCCGCCGTTCCCCCGTTCGCACATCAATCACATACCAATCGCCGAAGGCTTGCGTATCCCAGGAACGCATTTTGTCATAAGCCTGCGACACGGTACCAATCAAGACTTTCTCATATTCGGTGTAGGAAAAAGTACTTAACTCAGGAACTTCCTTAGTCTCCAGCTGAACAACCTTGCGACCAAGCAAGTGGTACACGGCAACATAACTACGATTCTTCTCTGCTTCCGCTCGCAACAGTTGTTCGGGCTGCAGGAATGGGTCTTGCCAATGCCAAAGGTCCAACTTGGCAACAGGATCCTTTTTCTTCGAAGCCTCGGAGGAAACTTCCTCGGGTCTTGGACGTGTGTTGAAATACAGTCGCTTGCCATCCTCGCTGAACTGGGGAGCAGCTTGCTTTGACAACCACCATCCGTTCGGAATGCCCGCAGATGCGTGATCTGCGATCTTCTCTGCCTTCCGCGCGCCGCGCCGCCAATGATACAAACTCCAGGCAGGCTCTTCGGCCGAGTAGTCATCACGGTCGGACAGGAATGCCAGCTGGCGGCCATCCTTGCTGAAGACCACTTGTCCGTAATTGCCTCGCCCCGAAACAATCTGATTCAGCTCTAGATCATCAAGATCAAAAACATACACACCATCCTGTTCAGCTTCTTCGGCTGATGTAGCGAAAGCAAAAAACTCTGCATGTTCGCTGAATCGAGAATTGACTGCGAACGGGAAACGCCATTCCAATCCGGATTCCAGATTTCTCAGAACCAGCGTTTTTCCGGTCGCCTTTTCCTTCTTCTTGCCGTCTTTGGATTTGCTTTCAGACTCCTCCGCGGAGGCCTCGCTCTCCTTGGTCGCGGCTTGTTCGCCTGGAGGGGGCTCTGGCTGCTTTTCCTCCGTGCGGAACTTGAGAGGCTTTTCGGGACGCACGATTCCTTGCGGCGTTATATTGAGGGTCTCATTCCAGGCTGTCTTGCCTTCGGCAACTTCCGCTTTGGCAGGTGCTTCCGACAACTCGAAGGCCACCCATGGCCCATGCTTCGCAGGCATTTGGAATCGACTACCTGCTCCCAGCAGCTGGTGCTTACCACTGGCCAGATGCAACAGGTAAATCTGGTCCTTGGGCAATTCCGATTCTGGCTTCTTCTCCTCTTTCAAACGCTTGACCAGCTCTTCATCGGGCTCCACGGTGTATACCAAGTACTGGCTATCCGTTGAGAATCTGGCCATTCCTGCCCGCTGAATCGTAAATTGCTTATCGCCAGCAACCTCTCGTACAGTCAGAATCGCCTGCCCTTTGCCCGGCTGGCTGACATAATTCATCCACGCACCATCGGCTGACAAGGCTCGCGATCCCATGCGGTTCCACTTGGCATAATCCTCGTGCTGCAGGGGTCGCTTCTCGGCTAAGTCACTATCCGATGCCTCGGCGTGGTGACTGCTACCCCACACGACCAGTCCGAGAAGCACGCTTGCTCGAATCGCTTTTGACCAACTTTCGAATGTCATACTAGTCCCAAAGCAGAGATGAAATGTGATTGCCGTCATCAGCCTGACGATTCCTTGGATTCGCACCTGGCGAGGCCGCTCAGGGGTACTCCCAGCAGGCAACGCTGTGCAGCATTTTTGCGTTGGATTTACAAGCACGAAGCGCTAGCGAGTGTGTACTTGATGGCGATCGGAACCCACTCGCTCGCGCGTTTTGATGTTGCGCTATTTTGTGAACAGGTGCAAATCTATCATGCGAACGATGGGTCAATCTCACTCTCCACTCCGGGGAGAGTCGGACGTGTCAG
>JANSWS010000188.1 GCA_024743355.1 bacterium | reverse complement strand
GCAGCATGTCCAGAATCATCCGTGTGCCCTGATACTTGTCCTCCAAATGTGGCGTATGAATCAGAATTTGCTGTTCATGCCGAGCGGCTAGATCCACATGCTCCAAAAAGACCGTGGCTTCATTCTTGGTGTTCTTGTTAAGACCGATTTCGCCGATACCCAACACATTTGGGCAATCGAGAAATTCGGGAATCATGGCGATCACCTCGCGGGACAGCTCGACGTTTTCCGCCTCCTTGGCATTGATGCACAGCCAAGTGAAATGCTGGATGCCATACTGAGCCGCACGTTTTGGTTCGGTCTCGGTTAGCTGGCGGAAGTAGTCCCGAAAGCCGTCGACACTGCCACGATCGTAACCGGCCCAAAAAGCGGGTTCGCTGAGTGCCACGCAGCCCATTTTCGCCAGCGTTTCGTAGTCATCGGTTGTTCGCGAGACCATGTGTATGTGTGGATCGACGTAATACATGACTTTCTCCTGCGAAGAACCTGTTCGAGAGACACTGGCTGGGCTGACTTGCTAAACGGAAAATTTCTCGCGCCAATTCATATCGTAATCCCTGCTGAACAATAGCTGCACGCGGGCCGCCTTATCCAGTTCCTCATCCGTCAATATCTGACATCCCGACTGAAGCAGTTCCAGTTTGGACTGATCGACATCGCTGGCCGGGGCTTCGGACAGACGATCGAAAAAAGCGGCCACTTCCAGGATCTTGGCCCGTATCTGCAAGAACTCTTCGTCGAGAACTTGGCTCGCTGTGCGCGGCATGTGTGCTGTTCCTGTACGAATCTGGGAGGGTGCGAACGCAAGGATGCGGTGTGCAAAAGCCGTTCCACATTGTCGCTTGTGGAGGTTGGATCTTCAACCGCTACAGGAATCGCAGACCTCGCGCCCCGCTTGGTTGGCAACTAACAAGCCCGACATCGGATGCGCAAAGACCGGACTTCGCTGCCGGATAGTGTTCGTCTGCCCGCACGTATGCGGCAGTGAGCTATCTGCGGAGGTCACCGGGTGTCGAGACCGGGAGGCCAAACGCGCACGGAAAATAGCTTGGATGGACACCGCCTCCGCATCCACAGCAAGGCGGAGCAGGTGATGCGACTTTGGCGACGTGACTTGTAACCTATCCGACAACCGAAGCGAACCGAAGGTAAGACCGGTAACGCCGATTCGGCGGGTAGCTGTCGAATAGGTTGTTACTGCATCCAGACTGAGTGCTCGTCGCGGATTAGCTAGCCACACTGGTCGATCGAGCTTGATCGACTACGGGATCCATCTTGTCAAAGATGTTCTCAGCACCATCGTAGAAGATCCGTCCAATCAACAGATCCGTGAGGTTTCCTTGAAACTCAGGATTGTCCCGGATGAATCCACCGAAACTGAATTCCTTGGTGTAGAAGGCTTCGACCAGTTTTCGAATCAACGTCGAGCCTTTCTTGAAGCCGTCGCACCAACTTCCTAACTGCTTCTCTGATAGGTCGTTCCTAGCGAAGCCTTCAATGACTGCATCCGCGGCACGCTCAGCCATCACCAGTGCAAAGTAGACGCCCGACGAGTACAGAGGGTCGATAAAGCCGAAAGCATCGCCGATCAAAACCCAACCGTCGCCGGCATGCTGTTTGGTCCAGTAGGAATATTCCTTGGCCACGCGGATCTTGCCTACGCGTTCGGCATGCTCTAAGCGGCTCTGCAGCCCTGGACATCTTTCCAGCTCCAATTCGTAGCGAGCCTCGCTATCCAGGCCCTGTTTGAGCATGTAATCGCTGTCCCCGACGCAGCCAATGCTGGTAATGTCGTCGCTCAAGGGAATGAACCAGAACCAGCTATCCCGATCGAGGGTGTGCATGATGACCGTGGCGCCCGCGTTATCCCCCTCGTCCCGGCGAGCGTTTCGATAGTAGCCCCAGATGGCAGCTTTTTTCAAATTGGGAATGTCTTCTCTCAATCCCAATTTGTTTGCAATGAACGACTGCTGGCCGGAGCCGTCCATGACGACCTGGGAGGAGATTTCCCGCACTTCACCGTCGTCCGATCGCAGCTTGACTCCCGTTGCGCGACCTTTGTCATCGAACAAGACATCTAGAACCCGGGTTGAATCGACGCAATCGGCGCCCAATTCACCCGCTCGATCCCAAAGCATCTTGTCGAAATCAGCCCGTTCGACCTGCCAAGTAGTGCTGCTCTCGCGCGGATCGTGTTGCTCGAAGTAGAACGGAGCGGACTCCTTGCCGGAAGCGGTCACAAACTGCACGCTCTTCTTGCGGACAAACTTGCTGTTCTTCATCCGCTCCAGCAGTCCAAGGCGTTCCAGCGACCAGTAGCACTCGGGCATGAGCGACTCGCCCACGTGAAACCGAGGTACGCTTTCCCGCTCGACGAGCAGAGTCGATCTTCCAGCTTCGGCAATTAAGCTGGCGGCCGTACAACCCGCTGGTCCCCCACCAATAACGATCACGTCGTAACTATTTTGCATCTATCAGGCCTCAGAAGTCGTGACAGTGGATCCAGCTTGCTCGAGCTTTCCGGCGTTCGAGAACTTCCCAACAGCTAATGGCAACCGCAATCCAGCGTCTCTTGCAACGCGATCTATTATTGAATACGCGACAACCATGGAAAACAAGGGAAACGCATCCCTAGATTGCGGCTTACCCATATTTGGGGGCCCTGACAACCTATCCTAGCAGCACAGTCTATTTCTTGTATTTGCCTGTCAGCCCATTCAGAATGACAGGGCCTCGGTTTTTCAGCCTTGTTTTCACTCGAAACTCAGAAGTGCAGCTCATGAATTTGATTGATCGTTTGGAGAATCCAAGTCTCGCCTCTGCCGCACCCCGCGCTGTTTGGGAGTGGTCCAGAATTTCCCGAGTAGCTGGACTGGCACTGCTGACCGCAATAATGTGGCTTCCCGCAGGTTTAGCCCAGGAAGGCGAAGCGGAAGATGCCCCCGGTAAGTCTGACCAAGAGAAAGCAGCTAACAAGCTGTCGCCCCAAGACATCGGGGGACTGAAGATGCGGTCCATCGGACCGGCGCTCACTTCAGGACGCATCGCGGACATTGTGATTGACCCCGTGGCGCCCAATACTTGGTATGTGGCTGCCGGCTCCGGCAACGTGTGGAAAACGCAGAACGCGGGCACAACTTGGACGCCCATCTTCGATAATTACAGTTCCTATTCGATTGGTTGTCTGGCGCTGGATCCAAGCAATCACAATACGATTTGGGTTGGAACGGGAGAGAACGTGGGGGGAAGGCATATCGGCTTTGGAGACGGAGTCTATGTCAGCCATGACGGGGGCAAGTCATTCGAAAACGTGGGACTCAAGTCATCCGAGCATATCGGCAAAATTCTGGTGGACCCGCGTGATTCCCATGTGGTGTACGTCGCTGCGCAAGGCCCCTTATGGTCATCCGGCGGTGAGCGAGGCTTGTACAAGACCACGGATGGCGGGGCCAACTGGGAACTCATTCTGTCCAAGGGACCTTGGACCGGGGTTACCGATGTGGCCTTGGATCCCCGCGACCCCGACGTTTTGTACGCGGTGACTCACCAGCGTCATCGGACGGTCTGGGGTCTGATCAATGGTGGACCGGAGAGCGGTGTCTACAAGTCGAGCGACGCAGGCGAGACCTGGACAGAACTGAAACAGGGATTGCCCGGTGAAGACAAAGGCAAGATGTCGATCGCGGTTTCGCCGCAAAAATCAAACGTCGTTTACGTCACCATCGAACTGGCCAACCGCGAGGGCGGAGTCTGGCGCTCGGAAGACTACGGGGCCAGTTGGACCAAGATGAGCGACTATGTGGGAGGCGGCACGGGCCCCCACTATTATCAGGAGATCTACTGCGACCCTCACCGCTTCGATGTACTCTATCACGCCAACGTTTATCTGGGTCGCTCCATTGACGGAGGCGCCACTTGGACTTCGGTGGAGAGCAATCAGAAACACGTGGACAATCACGCCGTCACCTTCCACCCAACCGATCCGGATTTCCTATTGGTTGGTTGCGACGGAGGCGTCTATCGCTCCTACGACTTCGCAAAGACTTATCAATTCGTAGCTAATCTGCCACTCACGCAGTTTTACAAGGTAGCGGTATCCTACGAAGAGCCTTTTTACCACGTGGCTGGCGGCACGCAGGACAACTATTCGCAGTATGGGCCGGCTCGTACCCGTGATACGGGGATCTATAACCTGCATTGGCGGATTACCATCGGCGGTGATGGACACGACTGTGCCATCGATCCCGAGGACCCCAACATCATCTACGGCGAATCTCAAGAAGGCTTTATTCGTCGCTTCGATCGCCGTACGGGAGAGACGGTGGATATCCGCCCGCAACCCGAAGCCGATGAAGAAGATCTCAGGCACAACTGGGATTCCCCGATTGAGATCAGTCCGCATTCTCACACACGCATCTACTTCGGATCAAAGAAGCTTCACCGCAGCGACGACCGTGGCGATTCATGGACCGCGATCAGCCCTGATCTGTCGCGGAACATCGATCGCTTTACTTTGCCTCACATGGACCGCGTGTGGAGCATCGACGCCCTTTACGATCTGTTTGCCATGTCCCAATACGGCAACATTACCTCGATTGACGAATCGCCGTTGGTGGAAGGGCTCATCTATGTGGGCACCGACGATGGCCTGATTCAAGTTACCGAGGACGGCGGGCAGACGTGGCGGAAAATCGACCGTATTTTCGGTGTTCCAGAGTATTTCTTCGTCAACGACATTAAGGCCGACCGGCACGACGCGGATACCGTCTATGCGGCTGTCGACCATCACAAGACCGGCGACTACAAGCCTTATCTGCTGCGGAGCAAAGATCGCGGTCGGAGCTGGGAATCGATCTCGGGCGACTTGCCGGATCGCCATCTGTGTTGGCGGATCATTCAGGATCACGTCAAGCAAGACCTGCTTTTTGCCGGCACCGAATTCGGTGCTTTCTTCACGGTCGACGGCGGCCAGCATTGGACCAAGCTACCGGGAACACCCACGATTCCTTTCCGTGACCTCGAGATCCAACGCGACGAAAACGATTTGGTCGGGGCTACATTTGGCCGTGGCTTCTACGTGCTGGATGACTACACACCCTTGCGGGTGCTCGATCCCGAGAAGATCGCGGCTGGAGAATTTCACCTGTTCGAAACTCGTCCTGCAAAACTGTATATCGAGGATGGACTTCTAGGTGGCGGCGTCGGCTTTCAGGGCGATAGTTGCTTCATGGCCGACAATCCGCCCTTCGGCGCCGTGTTCACTTACTATCAGCCCAAGGACTTGAAGACCAAACGGCAGCAGCGGCGTGAAAAAGAACGCAAGGTGGCCGAGAGCGGTGGCGACAATCCTCCGCCCGGTTGGGATGTGCTACGTGATGAAGAGTTTGAAGAACCGCCTGAGATTGTTCTGACGGTCCGCAACGCTGAGGGGCAAATCGTCAATCGCGTCGTCGGTCCAGCCGGCAAAGGACTGCATCGCGTGGCTTGGGACCTCCGCTACAGCGCGGCGGGTCGAGGCCCACTGGCAGTCCCTGGAACCTACACCGTGGAAGCCGCGCAGCGGATGGATGGAGAAATCAGTCCACTGGCTGAGCCCATGTCGTTTGAGGTAGTGGCGGTCATTGAACCAAGCCTGGAAAGACAAGATCGCCAAGATACGCTGGAGTTTCAATTGGCGCTCGGCGAATTGCAGCGGCGAGTGTTCGGTGCAGCCCGCAAATTGGAGGAATCCTTGGATCAGCTGGAGGATATGAAGGCCGCAATCAAGAGCTCTCGTAAAGTCGAATTGGAACTCTACGAACAGGCTCGCGGCTTAGAATTGCGATTGGAATCGCTGAGCCTGCAACTGACCGGTGATGAACTTAAGAGCCGCAAGAGCCAGACGGCCAAGCGTTCGATCAGTGAGCGTATTCAAACCGCCCTCTACGGAACTCTGGGGCAGTCTTACGGGCCCACACAAACGCATCGTGATCAATTCACAATCGCCGAAAGCCAGTTTGAAGCCATGGAAGGCGAGCTCAGGCAGGCAATCGAAACCGACTTGCAAGAGCTGGCAACGACTCTGGATGAAGCTGGCGTGGCCTGGACGAGCGGACGAGCCATTCCCAACTAGAGCCTGTGGGATAGGAGGATTAAGCGAAGTTTTTCAGGATTCAGGGCTGTCTCGCCAAGCAATCAATGCCGTTGGCGAGCAGTCTCAAGGGTCGTACCGCAGGCAGCCGATATCCGATACGGGCTGCCGAGGCTGGCCGATCGCCTGAAAAACTTTACTTGGGCCGGCGATTTCGGATATGATGCGGTATCCTCCCCTAGCTCGTTAATCCCACCGTTTAAGGTTGAATAACGATGTTCGTCTCCCGCAAGTGCTTACCGCGTCGCACCGTGCTGCGAGGTATCGGTACCAGTTTGGCGTTGCCGCTTTTGGATGCCATGGTGCCCGCGCTCACAGCCTCCGCAGCAACCGCCGCCAGTCCCAATCGTTTGCGTCGCTTGGGCTACGTCTATATGCCGATGGGTTGTGATATTACCCGTTGGAAGTTGGCCGGTGACTCTTTAGACGAACTCTCACCGACGCTTGAACCGCTGGCACCCGTCAAAGATCATGTGGCGGTGGTGAGCGGGATGGAACTTCGCAATGCGTACCCCGGTACTCACGCCACGTCCAATGCAGCCTTTTTAAGTGCCGCTACAGCGAAAAGAACGGAAAGCACCGACTACTATTTGGGCACTACCGTCGACCAGATCGCCGCCAGATACATGGGGCAACAAACTCAATTGCCCTCTTTGGAAATGGCCATGGACATGATGGCCATGGTCGGCCAATGTGACAACGGTTACGCCTGCGTATACCAAAACAACTTGAGTTGGTCTTCGCCCACCACACCGCTGCCCGCGGAAGCTCACCCGCGAGTCATTTTTGAAACTCTGTTTGGAGAGGGGGGAAGCCCCGAACAGCGGCGATCCGCCTTGCGACGACGTCAAAGCCTGTTGGACGCCGTGTCCGACGAGCTATCGCGACTCAATCGTCAACTCGGTCCGGCTGACCGGCAAAAGGTGGACGGTTACTTGGACAGCGTCCGCGAAGTCGAGCGGCGGATCCAACGGGCGGAGGCTCAGATTCACGAGAATCCATTGCCTGACTTGGATCGGCCAGTTGGTGTTCCCGCCGATTACGATGAGCATGCCAAGCTCATGTTTGACTTACAGGTGCTGGCACTGCAGGGCGACGTGACGCGGGTCATAACCTTCCAATTAGCCCGAGAAACCAGCAATCGCACTTATCCGCAGATTGGCGTTTCGGAGCCACATCATCCGTTGACCCACCACGGCAACGATCCCGAGAAGATCGCCAAAGTCGCCAAGATCAATCGCTATCACGTTTCTCTCTTCGCCTATTTCTTGAAACGACTTCAGGAAACACCGGAAGGAGACGGTTCTCTGCTCGACCACTCGCTGTACATGTATGGCAGCGGCATGGGCAATCCGAACGTACATGACCATGAGAACCTGCCCATACTGGTAGCCGGCGGTGCCGCTGGAAATATGCGTGGGGGCCGGCACATACGGTTTGAACGGCCGACACCTCTGGCAAATTTACACGTTACTTTGCTGAATAAGGTCGGCGTTCATTTGGACTCCTTCGCCGACAGCAGTGGCCAGGTCGACGAGTTATTTGATCCACTGTCCATTTAGAACCTATCCGAAAACCATTAGCCGCCTTGGCCTTAGCCGCGGTTTTCTTCGGTTTTCGGCTAGCATCTTAGTCGGCGACACTTTGCTACTGGCGGTTTTTCTCCGCCCATGCGTGCTCGCGATCGCACATCAATCACGCGAGCATATTCTTGAGGAAGTCACCCAACGGTGGGGATGGGCTGCTCACCCGCGAAACTCGAATGCGTCCAAGGATTCGGGCTTCATCTGCGCGGAATAACCCGGAGCGGTTGGCGGCAGATAGTGACCATTTCGCATTTCGACAGGATGCACAAAATGCTCGTGCAGGTGGTCCGCGTACTCGACAATGCGATCCTCCAACGATCCGCTGACGCAGACGTAGTCGAACATGGCCAGATGCTGAACGTACTCGCATAAGCCGACACCGCCGGCATGCGGGCACACGGGAATCTCAAACTTCTTGGCCAACAGCAACACAGCCAGAATCTCGTTTACGCCTCCCAGCCGACAGCTATCGAGCTGACAGACTTGCATGCCGCCCGCCTGCATGAATTGCTTGAACATGACTCGGTTATGGCACATCTCGCCGGTAGCCACGCGAATGGGAGCAATCGCCTTGGCAATGGCGGCATGTCCTAGAATATCGTCGGGACTGGTCGGCTCTTCGATGAACCAAGGCTTAAACTCCGCTAAATGCCGCATGTGCTCAATCGCCTGCTCCACCTCCCACACCTGATTGGCGTCCATCATCAATTGGCGTTCCCAACCGATCTCTTCCCGCAAGATCCGGCAGCGGCGTTGGTCGTCCTGCAGGTCGCGTCCCACCTTGATCTTGAAATGCGACCATCCCCGCTGCATCAAGTCGCGGCATTGCTGCCTCAATCGCTCGTCGGAATAACCCAGCCAACCGGCCGACGTGGTGTAGGAGGGCATGCCGTGCTGCGCCAGTCGTTCCATTCTTTCGCTTCGCGTGCTCCACAACTCTCGCAAGATGTGCAACGCCTCATCGCGGCTCAGGGCGTCGGTGATGTAACGAAAGTCAATACAACGCACCAGCTCTTCTGGAGACATGTCGCACAAGAGCCGCCACAAGGGCTTTTGTTCGAACTTGGCCCACAGGTCCCAGACCGCATTGACGATTGCCGCCGTCGCCAGATGGATCACGCCCTTTTCGGGTCCAACCCATCGGAGTTGGCTGTCCCCAACCATCCGTCGCCAGAAGCCGCCCATGTCCTGGACGATTTCGTCCAGACCGACGCCGATTACAAGAGGTGCTAACGACTCAATGGCCCGCACGCACAGTTCGTTGCCCCGGCCAATAGTAAAGGTTAAACCATCGCCCGAGAGATTGTCGTCACTCGTGTAGAGCGTCACATAGGCGGCCGAGTAATCGGGATCGGGGTTCATCGCATCGGAGCCATCCAAGCGACTGGAGGTAGGGAAGCGGATATCGCGGGCAACGAGTTGTCGAATAACGATAGACATTCTTTCAGTGGACCTCCCTGGATCCCAATTCCTCGATCGACCTGGACCGGCGCCGCCGCGAAACCTGAGCTGATGCGGCTGCCAGCGACCCAACAGACCACGATTGCGGCCAGTCGAGTCGCTCATCGTCAAAGGATAACGCGTACACTACGCGAGCATAGGCGATATACGCTGATGGAGCATAATGGGCGGCCGCCAAGCTCATATACCTTTCCGGTCCGTTGTGGGGTATCCTCAGAACTCCCAGTCCTGCGGGATCCTGGGGCCTTTTGGGTCTCGAGCTCTTTTGGATTTCGGACGCATGTCGCTTGGCCGCGGGCTGGTGACAGAGCTTTGTTACGCAACCCGTAAAGTACAGAATCTTGCTTATGTCCTCAGGACAAGATCTTCAATTAGCTTCCAGCTTGTCCAAGCCACAAGTTCTGTTTTTGTACGGTCTGCCCGATGACAACGACGCCAAGATCGTCATTCGAAATGGCCGTCGAGAGATGGTGGTCATGGGCAGCTCGAACGTCTATCCCAGCCTGTCTCCGTATTTCAAAGCCCATGAGGTCCTGCTCATGGGAGATGCGGAAGAACACGAAATTCGCTTGGGTCCGCGACCGCAGCTGGTATTCAATCAAATCTCCGATCCTGACACGCATACAATTTCCTTACAGCGAGCGGACATGATATGTCAGCAAGCAGGCGTTCCTATCATTAACCCGCCGCGTTTGGTGGCTGGGACGCGCCGCGAAGTAATCGCTGCCAAGCTCCAAGGAAAACCGGGCTTGATCGTACCTCAAACCATCCGACGGCCGCTCAGCTATCCTCGCCAGGCAGTCGAATATGCCGAACAGTCTGGGCTTCGCTTTCCCTTGCTGGTGCGACGCTGCGGAGCGCACGGTGGCAAGCAGTTGGCCAAACTTGATTCCGCCGATGACTTGGATGGGCTGCACGCACTTGCTTTGGATGGATCAGACTTCTACTTCACCGAGTATGTCGACTGCCGAGGTGAGGACGGAATGTACCGGAAATGCCGCATCGCGCTCGTGGATGGTCGGCCGTTGTTGATCCATTGGCTGCTGCACGAAGAGTGGAACGTGCATACCGTCATGGCTCGCGAATATGCACTAGCTAAGGGAGGCAGCCTGGCAGAAGAAGAGGCCCAAGCGTTTGAACGCTACGGGAGCGATTGGCCGGAGCGGACAAAAATTGCCTTTCACCACGCCTGGCAGGCAGTCGGGCTCGACTACTTCGGCATGGACTGCTTCCTCAATCAAGCTGGCGACCTGCTCATATTCGAGATCAACGCAAACATGAACATGTTGCCTCCCCAGCGCAATCGCTTCCCCCGGCAGGAGTTTCGCGTCCGACGGCGTGAAGAATTGACGCAAGCTTTGGTCGCCTTAGTTCAATCGCGTTTGGCTGGTAGCAGCTTCAGCCTCACCCCCTGAGCACTCTAGTTCCCCGGCGTATTCCGCTTTGGTCGGACTTAACCGATGGCCGGCTTTGGCGGACACGGGACCAAACCAGCGGGAGATAATGGTCGCCACGGACAAGCTGGTAGTCACGTTCAAGGCAGTTTTGAACATATCCGGAACGGCATCTATGGCACCCAGCAAAATCACCCCCTCAGCTGGAATGCCGAGAGCCACGTACATGGGAAACCTGACGCCTACCAGTCGAGTCGGAATCCCTGGCGATCCAAAACTGAGTAAGACATTGGCGATTAGAAAGGACAACATTTGCCCCGTTTCCAAATCGATACCGTAAACAAAAGCCAAAAAGAGCAGCTTGAAGGGCGAAGAGATTACCACGTTGGGTCTAAACAGCGTGACCGCCAGGGGTATCACCAGCTCCGCGGTGGACATGGGTAGCTTTAAAATCTGCGTGGCCGAATCCATCATGGGCTGCAAGCAGGCCATGGAAGACCGCGTCCCTATAGCAACTACTTGCACCGGCACGGCCGCCCGGGCGAAGCTTCGCAGCGGCTGGCCGCCCACAAGCACGGCCAAAGGGTAGCAAAGTGCGGCGAAGGAAGCCAGCAACAGGCAGAGACTGACCAAATACCAACCCAAGGGCCCAATGAACTCCAAACCAGAGTGTGAGGCCACTGATAAAAAGATCGAAAAAACCATCAGCGGCAGTAACCATAGAAGCCAATGCACGATCGACATGGCCATATCGGCAACCGCTTGGGCCAGCCTGATGATCAGCTCGCGTTGCTCTCCGTGAAGTCGCGTGGCGGCGAACGCGAATAGCAAGGTGACGATGAGAGCCGACAGCATCCGCCCCTGGGAAAATGCCTCGAGAAAATTGGATGGTATTAAGCCGACCAACCAATCGCTTAGCGACAGTTCTGTCGCTGCGGTCGAAACCGTATCCAGCTCAATACCTGAGGTTCCCAGCCCCTGGCCGGCATATTCCGCCAAATAGGTTCGCAGAAACCATGGCGTTAGCTGCACCGTGACCAGTGTTCCAACAGTCAACCAGAGTGTGAACAGCAATAGCGAATAAAGCATCGCACGACTCGTTCGCTCAATATCGCGAGGCGAGGCGATCGCCACAAACAAATAGCTGCAAGCCAAGGGCAGAATCACCAACTGCAAGCAGCTGGTCCACAACCTCACCAGGGGCTGCAGGAGATTGGCCAGCAGAGCCGGCACATCCGAGGAGAAATAGCTGCCGCAACCGCCGATCACACCGGCCATGACCATGGAAAGCAGCGAAGCCTTTGTCAGCGACCATCGAAATGAGAGCATGGACCAAGACCTTTACGCAGCGACTCGCTTCCGGCTACTCTCCAAATCGCTCTCGCGGTTAGTGACGATAAAAATCGCTCAGCGGGTTGGGACCACAGTCTCATCGGCGGTTTGCAGAATTGCCGCCGCGTATCCCAACAAATCCTCGCGTTCCCGGCAGATCTCGCGCATGCTTTGGAAACTGCCGAATCGTTGGCTGATCTGCAATAGGGAAGGCGCAATTCCCATGGTTCTAGTCCCTTTCGGCAAGCGTTTTTGATAGACGGCGAGCGCTTCGTCTTGTCTGCCGCAGCGGGATAGCAAATCGATCAGCACCTCCACTGCCACCGTGCCGAATTGATTGCGATCGACCGAATCCGCCTTGTGCGTAAAATAGCGAATGCCCGCATCCACCTGTTGACCCAATAGCGTTCTAAAAAAGGCTGCCGAAGCGGGATACAGGTCCAGGAAAGGTTCTTCACCCGGATACTGGTATTGAGGATGCAGCTGCAAGCCATAGGCTGCAATATCCAAGGCCTGATTCAAGCTGGCCGGTTCATCGAGAACACGAGCAAATCGCACGGTGGAAGCAATGTGGGATGTATCCAGGTGGTACGTTCCATCGCGTAACAAGTCGGGGCGGGCTTGCAGGATTTCGGCCAGGCTGCCTTCCTGCGGGGGCTGGCCCTCGCGTTGTTCTATGTCGCGTTTCAAATTGTCTAGTAATTCGCGATGCACATGCTGAACCAATAAACGGGCCGCCTTCTGTTGGTCAGAGCGCGGTCTAGCCGCCAATGCAGACTCAAACAGAGTAATGCTGTTGCAGGTGCCCAGGCGGCTCAAGGCAAGATCATAGCCCCGCTCGACGTCGACACCCTCGTGCACCAACACTTCAATCAGCTCGTCCAGGTTGTCATCCGTCGCATCGACCTGGGCAAGTGCTTTGGCTGCGGCATCGCGATCACCAACGGGCCGCAGATACATCCAGCCTTCGCGTATCCGCCCCTCGGCCAAGAAACACTCGGCCACGTCCCGGCAGGCATCGAGCAGGCCACGCTCCAAACGAAGCTCGCGCTCTTCATCCAACGGCTCCTCAGGCTCAGCTTGTGCTGCGGACAGACCGAGCTCCAGCCGTAGTTTCATTTTGAGCGCTTCGAACAGTTCATGAAACTGCTGGTTGGAACGCAAGTAAGCGACCAACTTCTCGATGGCTCCCTGCGTGTCGCCCTGGACGACATCCGCCTGCAACTGTTCGTAGATATTGTTGGGTGGATTGTTATGATCTGACATATCGAATGATGAAAAACGTAATTGCTGGGCCCCCTGGTAAACTTGCGGGCAACACGAGAAAACAATCGAATTCGAAGAACGACGCCTAGTATAGCCCAATTCCGCAGAAAGACGACTTGTCATGAGTTTTGAGAAAGTGTCGTTCCGGGGACTGTCGGTGGCCGCCCTGGAGAGCCGCAGGCGGGACGACATGCACCGATTGATCGCCAAATACGATGGCCGCCCCTTCGTTAGCCCTTCGATGCGTGAAGTGCCCATCGAAGAAAATCGCGAAGCCATCGACTTTGCATACCGCGTCATAACCGGTGAGATCAATGTGGTGATCTTTTTGACGGGCGTTGGGTTCAAGCACTTGCTCAAAGCCATCGAACGCCGTGTGGACCTGCAACGCTTTCTGGACGCGCTATCGGACATAACTACGGTGGTTCGTGGTCCCAAACCGGCGGCCGCCATGCGCGAGCAGGGTTTAAACCCAACCATCAAAGTACCCGAACCCAATACCTGGCGGGAATTGCTCAAAGCCATCGACGAACAGGTCCCCATCACCAATCAGAAAGTCGGGCTGCAGGAGTATGGCATGACAAACCGCAGCCTGATTGCTGGTTTGGAGGCACGCGGGGCCGAGGTCATTCCGGTGCGGGTCTATCACTGGGATTTGCCCGAGGATCCCACGCCCTTGCAGGAGAATGTGCGGGCCATGGTGGCTGGCGAGCGGGACCTGCTGTTGCTAACCAGTGCCCATCAAGTTGCCAATCTGTTGCGGGTCAGCTCGCAACT
>JANSWS010000712.1 GCA_024743355.1 bacterium | reverse complement strand
GAATCCCCAAGGCAAAGGAATCGCCGAGCCTGATGACGGATTTCTTGGCAGCGGGCAAATTCATGTCGGTCTGAGGATTGTGAGGATTAGCGCAATCGAAGCGGCATCCGGACGGATACCATTGCTGGGATTCCCGCAAGTCTAGCTCACGTGAACCCGCATGCTTGCGAATCCCATTGTGCCGCCCGAGCACGCCGACGACCGCGTGACCGGTCGCTAGGGGAAGAGATAGCGAAAGAAGTTGCGAATCGGCTGACCTGGAACATAGGCTGTCGGCTGTCCGACTATCCCCTGCCCCATCACGACAGGATTCTTTTCCTGGCCAAACGAGACCACCGGCCTCATGCCGACCTCACTGTGCGTGTATCCCCCTCCCGCATAAGCTGGCTGGTTATAAGGCACGACAGCTTGGGGGCTGTTCGTTGCGGCTACCACGTTGCCCGGTACGCTCGATCCCGGCGGTTGAACGTATGGCTGCGCTGTCGGCTGTGGAACAACGACTTGAGTCTGAACCTGTGAGCTGGCCAGTTGCCCCGGTCCTCGCTGAGATGAAACCGCATACCCGCCTGGCTGTTGTGCCGCCCGCTGAAATTCTGCCGTTTGAAACAGAGCGTGGTTGTAAGGTCGCGTCGCGTAGGTGCCCTTGGGCGCCGGAGTCACATAAGGCAAGCCGGTAGCAATCTGGCTGGGAGGGTACACCCCGGCATTCGCTGGTGGGCGTCCGTCGATCGATCGCAGAGCGTTGCCATCACCCGTATTTCTCGCCGGCTGCTGATAGCCGATCATCTGACCTGGCACCGATGGCCCCGCTCGTCCCGCCGCCGCGCTGGAGGTCACGCTAGGAGCCGAACTGGGCATAGGAGCCGAACTGGGCAATGCTGGGGCAGCTCTTGTACTCGTCTCCGGTAGAACCGCCGTGGAAGGATACGTCGGTGCCGAGCTGGTCCCAGGCAAGCCGTAGCCGGAGGGATTCCCTGTCGAATTCGCCCCACCCACAGTCGGCTGAGCATTCCTGGACGTCGCCGCGTAAGAAGGCGATGGCAACGTTGGTGCGGCGGTTGACGGAGAGGCGTAACTGGGCGTCGTTTGCGAGTGCACGACGGGTCGTGGAGTCGTTGAGCCCGCTGTATCCTGCGAGCTCAAGCTCCCCGGATAAGCGGAAGGCAGAGCCGTCGCGGTAGCCGGCGGCAACGTCGGTGGCGAGATCGCACCCGGCATAGCCGGTGCTGAACTCGACCCAAAATCGCCCGATGGCAACGCAGGATATGAATCTGACAGCGAAGCCTGAGCCTGAAAGTACGTTTGGTGTGGCTCTGTTCCCACATTGGAATCCGAGCTTTCCACCGGAGTTACCTGCCCTGGCAAGGATTGCTGGTCCAAGCCGCTATCAAAGCTGGCAGACTGTTGTGCGCCCGTTTCTTGTGAGCTGGGCATTAGATACAACGACGAACCAGTTGCCGCTGCTGAGACACCCAGAACGGCAGAGGCAAGTCGTAGCTTGTGCATATTTATCTCCGAGCCGCAGGGCACATAAAATCCTGTGTGGCTTCACTCCGCACCCCCCGGAAACTGGAAGGCCACCGCTGCGAGTTCCAGTCCTAAAGATCGCAGACCTCAAAATCCAGCCTTCCCAAGCCTTGCAATCATGTCGATTCCACTTCGCACCATAGGAAATCGGCCGATCGGGTGTCCAGGCTAGATGGGGAATTTTTGCCCGGGGGGTGTAGATCGCGGTTTGTGAGCTTTGGGTTTGTTGGTAGATTTTCGGTAGAGATTTGACAGGAAGTCTGATCGCATTCCGTGAATCTAGGTACGACGAGGAAAGTCAGGATGACAACTAGCCCAGCATTGCAGAGGCGG
>JANSWS010000092.1 GCA_024743355.1 bacterium | reverse complement strand
GCCAAAGACAAGCGGGACCACGAAAAATTTCTCGGCCTTCTGCAGCTTGCATCCAATGCGACTCCGGAATTGGCTGGCATTGCGTCTACATTGTCGCAAGGATCGGTACAACACGAGATACGGAAGGCTCTGCGGTTGGGGAAAGCCAGGTCCTATGACTTGGCAACGCCTGCTGTTGGTGGTAGTGGAAAATTGCGAGTTTTGGTGGAAGAAACAAGCTGGCACGCATGGTGGAAAGAGTTTCTGGATTCTCAAAAAAGCAAACAACGCTCGAAGAGTGTACCTCTGATGCGCTGCCTATTGAGCGGAGAACTTGTTCGGCCCGCTCTGTCGCAAGACAGAATCAGCGGGCTGTCCGATGTGGGAGGTCTGCCTACCGGCGACGTGCTTTCCTCATTCGACAAGGAAGCCTTCCGTCACTTTGGCCTCACAAGGGGGCAGAATGCCGCTATTAGCGAGTCGGGTGTCAAATCGCTGGCGGATTCATTGAACGCTCTGCTGCAAAACAACAGCCGTCGTTTTGGCTCGACCAGAATCGCCTATTGGTACGATCATTCACTGTCGGAAGCCGAAGACCCACTTGTGGATTTATTCGAGGGTAGTGAGACGCGAGCAGTCGAGTCCCGATCGCCGCATAGCGAAAAGCTGGCCGATGAGCCGGCATTTACCAGTCGAGCAGAGAGGCTTCATCAACTGATTAACTCCCGTGCCCGAGATGACCTGACCCGTTGCCGCTATCGCATCCTGATTGTCTCCGGCAATTCCGGTCGCGTGGTAATGCGAGAATGGCTTGAGGGCAGCTTGCCGGACTTAGTTTCCGGACTTCGTCAATGGTTTAAGGACACGTCAGTCATAACGCGTGATGGAAGACGCATCATTCGATTGCACCGGCTTTCGGCTCTACTCGGCGGATTTTCTCGAGAATTGAAGGATCTTCCCAGCTATGCAGTAGCTTCTCTCATCAAGTGCGTCCTTAGCGGCAGAGCATGTATTCCCGATGCACTGATGGCCATGACTTTAGCTAAGTTGCGAATCGAGCTGATGTATCAACCGATGGCGCCACTTGCTCGGTATGGTTTCTTACGTGCTTGCTGCATTCGTAATACAGGAACACCTCATATGTCTTTCCAAATTGACGAATCGATTGATGACCCCGCATATGTGTGTGGGCGGATCATGGCAATTCTTACAGTAATTCAGCGTCGAGCCTTAGGCTCTTTTGGCACTGATGCCATTCAAAGATTCTACCCGACCGCATCCACATCCCCGGCCCTCGTATTAGGGCAGCTGATGCGCACGGCTCAGAGCTCGCATTTGCCAATGATTGAGAGGGACCTCCAAGTCGAACTGGAAAAGCAGCTTGGGGAGCTTTGGAGGCGTTTGAAATCCGCTCCCCCGATTTCGCTTTCGCTCCAGCAACAAACTCTATTCGCGATGGGATTTTATCAGCAGCAAGCGACTGATTTTGTTCATCAACTGGAAGTGGCCCCCACGGATTAGGCTCAATCCCCTCCAATACGCTGCGGTGACGGTCTACTGAATAGTCGGTTTTAGGAGACATACGAACACGGTAAGTTTGGCTAGCGTCTTTGCAATGATCCAGTGAATGGTATTGGGATAAAGTATCAAACTGACCAGAGAGAGAGCTCCGTCATGAAGCACTTACGCAACCGATATGAATTTATGTTCTTATTTGATTGCGAGAACGGCAATCCCAATGGCGATCCGGACGCTGGGAATGCTCCACGTTTGGATCCCCAGGACATGCATGGACTGGTTTCCGATGTGGCACTGAAACGTAGAATTCGAAACTACGTTCAATTGGCTTGCAATAACCAAGCCCCCAACGCGATTTTTGTTGAGCACGCCTGCAATCTAAACAAAAAGATTGCGTTGGCTCATGAAAAGGCCAATCACAAGATACCTTCTGGCAATTCCAGGGCAAACAAAGAAGCCGTTTATAAGGCACGAAACTGGATGTGCGCCAATTTCTTTGATGTTCGGGCCTTTGGGGCAGTCATGTCGACAGGCCCTAACGCAGGGCAGGTACGTGGCCCTGTCCAGATTACCTTCGCCCGCTCGGTTGATCCTGTTCTTTCACTGGATCTATCAATCACCCGTGTGGCAGTCGCGACGCAAATGAAAAATGGTCGATCCACCGCCGACTATGAACTTCAGGAGGCGGAGATGAGTGAGGACACTTTTCGGACGATGGGGCGCAAAACTCTCATTCCCTACGGGTTGTTCATTGGTAAAGGTTTTATCAGTGCTCACCTGGCAGGGCAGACAAATTTTGTTGCTGATGATCTTAAATTGCTGTTTGAGGCTTTGCTCAACATGTTCGAACACGATCGATCGGCCAGCAAGGGTGTGATGACTGCACGACAACCTATTTTTGTGTTCAAGCACGTGGGAACAGATAGCGATCCTGTTCAGAGAGAACGCCAAGCAATGCTTGGATGTGCACCCGCGCAGGTTCTCTTCGAGGAAGTGGTCAGGGTGGAAAAGCTCGTTTCAAACCCACGCGCTTTTTCGGATTACGCGGTCACCGTCGATAAGCGCGGCGTTCCCCCTGGCGTAGAGCTGCTTGAATTGCCACGCGATCTGAATAGGCTGGTATGAGTGCCCAGTTGCAGAGCTTGACCGCGGTCCGAAAGATCTTGCGGATCGTATCGAGGCTTTGAGCAGCAAGCTGCGTTACTGCGAACTATATTTGATATCGCCTCGCGGTGAGGCGTGGATTGAAACAAGCTAATGGAAACGACGTTGACAATTGTGTGCTCTTTGGGGGCGTCTCACATGGTCAGGGATTGCAAATAAACTCAGCCATGAGAGCAATCTGTATTCGGGATGGGATTTCCAGATATGTCGAGTGTCATTCAATTCGAACATTCGGGTCTTCCGAAGGAAAGAACCTTCCGGATAATGAAATGAAAACACTGCAATTTCACAGGTGTTTTTCGCGCTAGCTCGCATATGGACTGCGTAACGCGGTCAGCATTGTCTGTGCGTTTGCGCCAGGTCGCAGCAGTGGCTTTTCCTTCAGAAATCTATGGTTGATTGTCGTCTTACTCCGCTATCAACGTGGAGTAAAGCTCGCTAGCTCTTGATTCCTGGGGAAACAAATGGCCATCAACTACATGATCTGCAACGAAAGCGTGGTTTTTACTGGTTCCTATGAACAATGTGTTGAGTTTCTGAGTGCGCGGGGAATCGTGCATTTGCCGGACTTAATAGAACCCTTCGACCAACGTGTCGCGGACAACGAGTTCTTGCTTCGTTTTGGCAGTGTTCGGTGGAATTCTAAGACTCGGCCGGAGATTCCTGCCGTTGCCGCTACCCAATCAGATGAAGCTATTGCCAACGCAAACGTCCGCCAAGGGCAATCTCGTGAAAAATGACGCGCTGGACGAACTTTCCTTCGTTGGCTGTGCATCCCTGTCAATACTACGCCTCCGGGATCTGAATGCTAAGGCTGCATTCTGGTCTCGGCAGGCAACCCACTCGCAATGAGACTCTTATCGCTTCCGAATTGCAAACATGCGTCAATTCGTCAAATCGTTCTTCGCACCAGTGCCCATCTTGTTCCATTTTGCGTACTGTCCACCATTCTTAGGCTAGCGTAAAGGCAGCGAATGCAGAGGCGTTTGCCTCACGTTGATCAACCCCGAGTACGCGAGTATCGACCACTTTCGAACCAACTGTTTTAAAAAGTTCCATTAAAACTTGACAGAGACCTGATCCGAATCGATATTTGGCGGGGAATCAAAAAGCTGAGCTCTTTCATCACTTAAGGCTCAGTTATGTTTTGTCGACTTCAGGTGTTTTCTTTAATCTGCTTGCTGGCTTCTTCAGTAGCACGTGCAGAACTCGTCATGATTGAGAATTTGGATGAGTTCAAATCGACTGTCGGTTCGAATTACGTGGTCGAGGGATTCGACCGCCTTGTGTTGCCGAGTGAAAGTTGTATCTGGTTCAACGGGGGTGAGTTCAACAGCTCGTCTACACTACTCGGCCAAGGTCCATCTCTAATCAACGAAGGCTTAATCTTCCGCACGAGCAGCGATGCTTACTTCGGCTGGAATTCCTCTGAATTCCTTCCCAACGTCGGTTCTGCATTGCGAACCGCAGGAGATGGTCTCGAAATTGATTTTCCGGACGGAATAGATAGGTTCGCAGCTGTGCTGTATACGGACGATTTGATGCAATCCGATGCAGTGACACTGACCGTCTTCAACTCATCAGATCAGCAAATTGCTGTTATCGACAAATCGTTCGTTGCTGAACTCGAAGAGATGGTACTTGGAGTTCAAGCAAGCGAAGAAATTAGCAAAATAAGATTTGAGACGAACGGTAAGTGGGGCAGTCCAATCTTGGATGGCGTGTTTTACGGTACAAGCGTAGTGCCAGAGCCCGGTATGGTTTCCTTGGCGACTTTGTTGAGCTGCGCATTTCTGCACCGACGAAGATCAAGAAAGTAGCAGGTAGTTTACTCGCAAACAGACTTGCAGTACTTTCTTCGCGTCGCTTTCAGTGCCACTCACTTTTGCAACGCGAGTCATGAGATGTACCGGACTAAGTTTGTTTTTACATGCTTCGTAACATGCAGTTTGCTTCTCTCGTTTGTGTCTGCCGACGAGGTTTTGGTGAATCGAGATGAATTGCGAGCGATTCTAAGTGCAACTCGATTCGAGGAGGATTTCGAAACCTTTGACTTTGCGCGATACGGTTCGGAGGTGCAACTCATCGAGCAAAACGTGGCCGAACTGAGTAGCGATAGCATTTTCTTTGACCAAGGTCCCGGGCTCGTGATACCGCAGGTACGGTTTGTAAACCTACAGCGGCTGGGGTGGACCCGAGACGGGCTGGAAGACCTCGAGAGCCAAAAGATTCTGAGTAACAGCGGACCGAGTCTGGAAATAGAATTTCCTGACGGTGATGTGACGGCGTTCGGACTTGACTTTAGCACTATCAGTTCGATCGCTTGGCCCGACACTGCACTTATTGACATCTTCGATGCCGGCGATAACGTTTTGGCGGCATACCGCCTCGAAGGATTGAGAGCAGGAGTCGAAAGCGTTTTTTGGGGTTATCTCAGTGATTCGCCAATCAGCAGTGTCAGGATTACTGGGACTTCTGAGTCGGGTCAACCATCTAACCACAGTCCTTTCATCGATAATCTAGAGTTCGGAGTTGCGGTTCCTGAACCTGCGTCGCTTAACATGTGGGCGATGCTTGGTGCTTTGAGTTTGTGTACTCGTAGAATCACACGGAGCGGGTGGTTCGGGCTGGCGAATTAGCTTTTGGCCGGACGGCTATCTGTGCGAATGTTTCGCTCTGGCCGTCAACTTGCTTAAATGAAACTGTGTCCAGATGTGGTCATATGTGGAGATATAGGTATTGGTCAGACCAACGCGCCGAGAGGCCACTCTCTGGCCAACCAGCGAGCGCATTGTAGTGTTTTGCCCTCTTCTCAAGTTCCTAAAATCAAACTCGCCGCGAGCGTCTCGCTGCGCCTCCGCCGATGAAGTAGTTTGCAACTTCCGCCGCGCATGTTGTCGGCATTCATGGTTTTGATCTGCTGCACAATCTGTCGTGCGATGGTTGTTATTGCTCGACGTGGGGCTCTTGACGCTGGGAGTCGAGCCGCCTCACTTTCTAAGGGTTAGCGGCTCCTTGTGCATCTCGAATTCGGTTGGCAAGCCAACGCAGATCTGAGCTAAAACCAGCTCTCGGCTGACTGCTTAGTGCGACAAGGCAAACCGCCATTCGTAATCTGCGCCAACCGTCTTCTCTGACGGGAAGTGGGTTTTGAACTCCATGATTTTTGTCTTCTTTGTTAGTTGTTGAATGATGAAAATACGAAGAATCTGTTGTATCGGTGCCGGTTACGTTGGCGGACCGACGATGGCAATGATTGCCAAGCAGTGTCCGGATGTTTCCGTGCACGTGGTCGATTTGAATCAAGATCGCATCAATTCTTGGAATTCCGAGGAATTGCCTATCTATGAACCAGGATTGGATTCAGTCGTGCGTGAAGCCCGCGGCCGCAACCTGAGGTTTTCAACGCAGGTCGATCATGCGATTCAAGAAGCGGATATGATCTTCATTTCTGTTAATACGCCGACCAAAAGCTTCGGCATGGGGGCCGGTCGGGCAGCGAATTTGGAGTACATTGAAAAATGTGCACGTCAAATCGCTAGGGTCTCGCAAGGCCCGAAGATCGTCGTCGAGAAATCGACTCTCCCTGTCCGCACTGCGGAAGCTGTCAAACGCATTTTGGCAACTGCGGGTGCGGCTTCTTTTGATGTTCTAAGCAATCCTGAATTCCTTGCCGAAGGTACTGCCGTTCAAGATCTGCTATCCCCAGACCGAGTTTTGATCGGCGGCGAGTCGCAAACTGCGATCTCGGCTTTGGTTGACATCTACGCCAAATGGATTCCGAAGGATCGAATTCTGACGACCAATCTATGGAGCAGCGAACTATCTAAGCTATCGGCAAACGCGTTTCTGGCGCAGCGTGTCTCCTCGATCAACGCGATTTCAGCTTTATGTGAAGCTACCGGAGCTGACGTCGACGAGGTGGCCCGCGCGATCGGTACGGACTCCAGAATTGGCCCAAATTTTCTGAAGGCGTCCGTAGGATTTGGCGGTAGTTGTTTTCAAAAAGACATTCTGAATCTGGTTTATCTGTGCGAGCATTTCGGTCTTAACGAAGTGGCTGACTATTGGAGCCAAGTGGTGGCGATCAACGATTACCAAAAGCGAAGATTCGCACAAAAAATCGTTAGGACTCTTTTTAACACGGTATCGGACAAAAAAATTTGCATGTGGGGATGGGCGTTTAAGAAAGACACGAATGACACGCGAGAGTCGGCCGCCATCTACATCTGTCGTGATCTATTGATCGAGAGGGCACAGGTCGAGATCTACGATCCTCGAGTTAGCGAAGAGCAAATCCGTCAAGACATGTATGAAATAATGCAGGACGGAAACGGACTGGTCGGGCCCTACAAGCAGTCCTTGATCGATCGGATAAGAGTGGTCGAAGATCCGCACCAGGCTGCCGATTCGGCGCACGCGATCACAGTCATGACGGAGTGGGACGAATTCAAGGATTTGGACTTTTGCAGAATCTTTGAGGATATGGTCAAACCGGCATTCGTTTTCGATGGACGAAACATACTGTGTCGAGAAAAGCTGTCGCAAATTGGGTTCGAAGTCCATTCCATCGGCAAAACCAGCCCCCTTTTGATCTGAACATGCTGCCGTCGCAGCAGCGTCTAGGCGGGTGTGGGAGTGACTTAATTCAGTTGGTCTGCCCCGCCAAGACGGTATGTAGTCTCAATTGTTTTTCAGGTCTATCTCGTTCTCATAGTTCAGTTTGTACCCAGCATTCGATAGCTTCCAGATCAGTTCCGACATCGTGGAAACTTGCATTTTGTGCAAGATCGCCTTCCGACGAACATCCACTGTCCGCGAGCTAACGTCACAAATATACGCAATGCGTTTGTTCGAGACGCCTCGGAGGAAAAAATCAAGGACTTCCTGTTCGTTCTTGGTGAGCGAGCTCAGCTGCTCCATAGTTGTGGCGCGAGCTCGATATTCCGCGAGGTTTCTCTCGCTTTCGCGTATTGCATCCACTATGATTTCCCACAATTCTTGATCTCGGTATGGTTTCGGTAAGATTGTGTGCGCTCCGTTCTGCATCGCTTCAATAGCCATGGGAACATCAGCGAATGCGGTGACAAGAATGATAGGTATCGAAATGAAATAGTCTCTTTTTCGCAGCTCCTTAAGTAGAACTGTCCCACTCATGCCACGCATTCGTACGTCAACTAGGGCACAACAGACGCCGGGAATTTTGTCCTTCAGCTCGTTCAAGAAGTCCAGAAAGTCCTCGCCCGATGCGAAGGAGCGGAATTCCAGGCCCATCGAAGTCACAAGAACTTCTACCGACTCTCTCGCTCCGCTGTCGTCGTCCACGATGTAGACGCTTCCGCTAGTTGCCCAACCTTCCATCTTTCGAAATTTCTCGTATAGTAAGTTTTCGCTCAAATTACCATGCGAAGCCTCGGTAATCACTCCCACCCCCAAAAACCTAGACGGCCGGGTAAATACATCTTTCAAATGCTTGGCATCGCAATACCCTAGATCTGCCACGCGCCTCTCCAGATAGTGAGATTATACGTTCAACGCCAAAGCGTCAATCTTATGGCGCGCAATGGCCCTGGTAGATCCCACCAAATTACTGGCAACATCTAGAGACTGCTGAGAGCATGCATCGATTCGGTCCAATCGTTAGGACTAGAGATTTAGTTCTAATTGTGAATGCGAAAGGGCATGTGGTAGATGCTTCGCAAGAAGCTTTACGCTTGCTTAACTTACCAACCACGAACTCCAACGTGGTGTGGTGGAAAAATCTGCCGCTATCGCAGCAGGATCTTGTGGAGCAGCACTGGAAGTGCTTGGTTGGGAGTGGAGAGGAGTTTGCCATCCCTTTTGCCCCGCCTGAAGACCAGCCACAAGCCCCAGTTACAGCTTGTTTCTCTCCCCGCAAATCGCACTCGCGGCCAGAATTCCTCGTTAGCCTTGTTATTGTCCAAGACGAAACTGGAAATTATCCACTCAGAGAAAATACGAGTCTTTCCGCATTTTGGATCGTGGATCTTCAATCGGAGAAAGTCTCTCTCGATCCGTATTGGGGTACAGTATTTGGCTTTGATTCCAAGGATCTCCCTAAATGTAGAGAGGATTTTTTAAAATTTATTCATCCCGAAGATCTGGCTCAGGTTAAAAACGCGTTGGAGTTGGTGCGTTCAGGGATATCTAGGTACTATTGGGCCTGCTACCGGTTGCGCAACAGTGACGGCGAATACCTGCGTTGTCTCGATTGGGGAATAATCTCACGAAATGGGGCTAAAGATCAAGGGGGATCCCAACTAGTCGGGTTGAACACTCGAATCATGGATGAGGAACTGGTCAATCAATCACTGCCAGAGAATCCGATTTATCTTTTGGAACATCTCCAGGAATCGCTTGTGGCCACCGATCTAGAAGGCCGCATCAAATATTGGAGCAAAGCCTCAGAGAAACTATATGGCTGGAAAGCAGCTGAGGTGCTCGGCGAACACGTGAGCCTGATTGTTGCCCAAGACGACGCAGAAGAGGAGAATTTGAGAATTCAATCAGTGTTAGAGAAGGGCTTCTGGAAAGGTTCTTATCGGCAGCTTCGTAAGGACGGAAAGAGTTTCCTATCAGGCACCTATATCTCTTTGGTTCGGGATCGGAATGGGAAGCCAATAGGTCTTGTAGGCATCGACCACGACATAACCGAACGTGTCGAAACCGAAAACACGCTCGCTGATCTTAAAAACGAGCTCAGCAATCTCGCCGGGCTTCGTTTCCGAGCGGAATTACTCGCGGGAATTAGTCACGATATCAATCAACCCCTGTACGCAATTCAAAACTTTGCTTTTGCAGCGGCAAAGCATTTTGAACGTGGAGATTTGCAGAAGTGCGAATATTTGATTCATAGAATATCCGATGAAGTGGAGAAGGCCAACGACATCAGTGATCGTCTGCGGCAGTATGCGAGAAAGGCGCAAGTGTTCAAGTCGCATGTGAGCTTCAAAGAGCTAGTGCAAAAAATCTACCCGCTAGCGCGTATCTATGCTGAGGATGCCAACGCTAAAATCAGTTTTCGATTAAATGCATTTCCCGACACTGTGTTTTGTGACCAATTGCAAATTCAGCAGGTGCTTCTAAACTTGATCAAAAATGCAAGTGAGTCATTGCGTTCGAAACCACCCAGCGATATCCCCAGGATTGAAGTCTACTCGCATGCTGAAAGCAATCGATTCACTTTCGGCGTCATTGACAATGGTTTAGGAGTTGAACCTGTCGATGCAAGCAGAATTTTCGATCATTTTTATACGACAAAATTAGATGGGATCGGTATCGGGTTGCCCCTGTGCAAGTCCATCATGGAAGCTCACGGCGGAAGTTTACACTTGGACCTGGAAACCGGGGAGGCGAAAGGAGCAAAGCTTGTCGCCACACTACCGTTATGACGAATAGTTTCCCTAGTATGGAACGTGGAGACGACAGCATGCAGCAGCCTACAGTCAACGGTCGTGCGGTTTTGATCGATAGTGATTCCTCTGCCAGTGAATCTTTATCAGAAGTCCTTGCGTTGCACAATGTAAATCACTTGACGTGTCCAGATGTTGTTTCCGCCCTGAAGGTGGCGCAGGAAGACGTCGCATGCGTCATTGTCAACTTCAAGGACCTGACTGCAATTACCGCTAACGAAGAGTCTGAATGGCTATCTTGGCTGGGAACGATCCCCGTGATTTTACTAAACCCATATCCAGTTACCCTGCCAGATTCTGGTGGGTTTTCATTGACTCCTACAGCGATTTTCCAATATTCTGTAAAACCGATGTTGCTTCTGGAAGCGATTCAAGCCTGTGTTGCCCGGACAGCGGGTTAATCTTTGTCCTTTATCAAGGCTGGGTGGTTGCTAACTTTTCTGGGTTTGTCTCTGTCTCGATTGGGCACCCGCCCGCATCATCTATGGTCATTGACGTGTAAAGACCATGAAAGTTTTCGCATTCTCGATTCCTCCTTAGATGCATCAGTCACGTAGAACATTGCTCGAAATTGGAAAGAGGATAGACGCTCGATCCTGCCTCGAACTTCAGGCGAAGCGCTGTAATCCATACCCCATTTTCGCTCGCCTTGATGTGAAAATTGTCAAAGGCATTCCGTACGTTTGGATAAGGCGAAGACTTGATGGGCAGCGCTTTCGTCAGGATTCGGCTCTGCACGATTGATTGAGCAAGCGAGCGAGGCTCATCAGTATGCTTGCTGCGAGTTCTCGTTCCGATGAGTCATCTAGGTGCGAGTTGCATTATGAAGCCTTTTGCCTTTCCGCCTTAATAAATTCGACCATCGTTTCGAGCACACAACACTCGGCCACATCAGCGATTTCGAATGTTCTTACCAGCAATTCGGCCAATTTAGATTCAACGATCGAAAGGCTCGCCTGCCTGGACTCTGCACTATCCAAGCATCGGCTTGCTTCTGCAGCAATATTCGCCAGATCATTCAACAGTTTTTGGCAATCATGCTCGAGTTCTTTGTTGTTTTGCAAGTCGTGCCACCTTTGCATGGTGACTCCATGTAAATGGCAAACCTCTTGAACAACATCAAAGCTTGCGTGTGTCAGAGGGTTGATCTTTCCGAGCGCTTCACCCAAAGACCGAACAGATCTATCAAAGTCTTTTCGGGATTGCAAATAAGTCGCCAAGGAGTGCCTTTCTGAAGGATGAGACGTACTGGTGGACGAGAGCGTAGGGACGTTCGAAAAGTTCAATCTTTTCGCATATCGAGAGAAAGTTGCATGGCGAACATCGAAAGCTCGTCAAAAAATGTTATAAGATTTCTCATCGGGCGACAAGTTATTCATATCTTCTTGTTGGGCTGCGCGGCAAGCGTGCTGTTGAGCGAATCTTGAGCCTGCAATCGGGGGGGGATGCCGGACTGGTGGCTTCAGTCATCGATTGGATGTGAAAGCTTCCACGCAGCGGTTGGGTATGTCCACCGAGCGGAGTCTCTTAGAGTCTATATCAGGCACGCTGGTCGGGCATTCAATCCAATGCATTGAGGGAATCCTTGGCTAAAACCAAACGATGGCTACTCGACATTGCTTGCTATCACTTCTGGCCGGCATTAGAAGTAAATTCCCGAATTTTTGAATCGATGCCTTTGGATGTTCCGGCTGGAAACGCACCTAAGCAAAGCCACTCCCAGACCCATCGAGTGCGGTGACTTGCCGCGCTAATTGATGTGCTCATTCAGCCCTGCCGAGCAGCACCAATTTCGCAGTCAACGCCCCTTGCAAATATCCACCCGGGGCGGCCACCGTCGACGCATTCGACAACAGCCCTGTCTTGAACGTGTAGCTACCCGGTTGAAGTTCGAACTCTCTGCTGAAGTTGTAAGCGTCGTTATTCTGTAGTACTGCAGCCTCGTCGAGTCCTGCAAACTGCCACGAAAGCAAAGTCCCCATGTCGATTCCCTCTGACGCGAGAGTGAAAGCCTTGACTGAAAAACGCGCCCGCATGGGGACGTCTGACTTGAGCTCGAATGGGAGGTCCATCGTCCCGACTGTCAAGGAAGCCCCGGCCCAGGCCGCTACGCCCAAGGGGTCAGGCTCCGGCTCGTTGCCCGGCGAGCCGCTCTTATCGTTGATGTTAAGAGCACCTAAAAACGAAGAGCTGGCCACTACCACCGCGTTGGTGCCCCAAGCGCGGTTGACGGCAATTAGCGAGCCGCGACCGATGGCCTCATCGCCATCTGGGGCGATGGCTCGAGCTTCGGCGTGCCGCCAGGGGCCGGAAAAGGCGTCCGAGAACGCGAAACCTGGGGCGTAGTAGATGTGGCGGATTTGAAATGGCGATCTTATCGGATTTCCCAATCGGCCAAAATCAGGAAATTGGCCGGAGTCGTAGTTGAAATCGATGCCCTCAGCGCCAGCCTCAGCCTCGACCACATAGCCCATATAGCCATGATAAATCGAGCCCGGTGTGAAAAAGAATCTTGGTTCGTCGGAGAAGACAAGGCATTGTGGGGCTAGCAGTGCAATGCCTGCGACGCGAGCGGCCAAGCGGATGAAAGAATGCATTTGAGCCTCCTGAATACCGGGTGGGCCAGTTATGAACCTGCCCAGCCAAGCGATGGATGATCGGTCAATTTCCAACAAGCTATCAAATCCCTGTTTGGTTTGCCTTCAGAATTTTGTACGTTCTCGATAGCCCGCGAATCACAATTGAGTGGATTGTTGGGACAATCTCGCTCTTTATGGCAGAGCAAAAGACGTGTAATCGCTGACGATAGCGAGATGGAAACTCTGTGGGGTGACTTGATTGCATCGGCCGTGCAATCGCGTCGCATGTTCGCAGAGAAGTTATCCCCGGTGTCGCTATAACGCAGGGTTCTTCGCTTTTCCGGAGATTTCAACGTCTTTCTCGCACACAAGCGAGTGTTAGCGTTTCGCCATCTGACCGATAGAGCAAATGGGTCGCGGTGGGCGTCCCGCCACGCATGGCATCTCTCCTTCCGCCGCGGCCCGTTCTGACAGCTAGACAATTCATGATTTTGCGCAGATCACGCTCACCAAGCCGCTCAAATCAGAACTTTTTGAGCCACCAAGGAAAGCAAAGGAAAATGATCTTGATTCGGTCCTAGCTGCCGCCCTGCCTTTCGGATTTCGCGGCAAGTCATCTCTGTCGCCCTTAGATTTTTGGGAGTTGCTATGCCACTGCGGCCACCTTGGCTGGCATTTTTCTCCAGTCTGCTATTTTTTGCCGTCCCGAATTGTATGGTTTGCGGCCAGCCTGCCCGGTTGGCAATGGCCAACATTCGCCGCGAAGTTGCTGTCGACGCCGCTGAGGCTGAACGGTTGCTTGCATCGCTAGCATCACTCCTTGGGGAGCGATTTGTTCGCGGTACGGGAACTCCTGAACGGTTTGAGATCCGAACGAAGGGCGAGGTGGTTGTCTTTGAATTACGTGTTCAAGAACGCCGCGCGATCATCGCCGGCTCTCCTCGAGTCACATTGCAGCTGGCAAAAGTGGCGACAGTTTTCGTGCAACGAGCAGATTCAGATCCAGCCATCGTATTGCCACTGAATGCCAACGCTCGTCTTGGTCTTGAACGCGCGGGGCTCCTTCGATCCCCGCCGTTTTCGCAAGCTGCCATCCAAACCGGGGCGCAATTCATCCTTCCCCACTCTACCGGCAAGTCAGCAACCAACCGCCTGGCGGCCGCACAGCAACAGCCGTCAGACCCCACTCAACGAACAGATCCTGTCAACTCACAACCGCCACCGGAAGATATTACCGGTGTACCGCTCCAACCGTTCGATGATGTGCAAGTGGAGATGTTACCGGATATTGACGCGATCATTCTTCGCGGACGCGACCAGCAATTAAAGGGTTTGGCCGAGATCATTCGCCGTCTGGATGAGGCCTCGCAACTGGCTCAGCCTGAGATCGAAGTCATATTGCTTGAGCATGCGCAAGCCGAATCGCTTGCTGCGTTGATCGAGTCGACTCAGGAATCTCTGTTCAGCGGTCGCCAGGGAAGAGCCTCGCTATTACCACTGGTCAAGCCAAATGCGTTGCTATTGATTGGTTGGGGGGAAGCGGTTGGGGCTGCCAAGCAGCTGATTGCGAAGTTGGATATGCCTGTTGCGCCAGGAACACAGTTCGACGTCATCCAGCTGGAACACGCGTTTGCCAGCCAAGTCCAAGTTCAGCTACAAGGCTTTTTCCAAAATCGTGGTGGCTTGGGACCTGTGATCCAATCGACGGTTGACGCGCGTATCAATGCTCTCATCGTGCACGCCGCTCCGCGAGATCTGCAAGAGGTCCGACGGCTGATCGAGCGGATCGATGTTCCGCGTGGTGGCGCGATGCAGCAAGCCCGAGTGTTCGAAATACGCAATAGTCTGGCTGCTGACGTCGCCCAATTGCTACAGCAAGCGCTGGAGCCGAGCGGTAGCAGTCCGGCTGCCATCGAACTTCGCGATCAAGCCGGCAAGCCTCTCGCCGCCAGTGGGATCTTGGAGGGCAGCCGTATAACTGTTAACCGGAGAAACAATAGTTTGGTCGTTTCCGCGGCGAAGGAGAACATGGACCTGATCGAGCTTCTGATTGAACAGCTCGATACGCCTGGCATGGTAGCCAAGATCAAGATCTTCCCGATCTACAACGGTGATGCCGGCGCGTTGGTTGAAACGCTGCAAGCTCTACTTCCAAATCAGGCCCCCGGTACGATTCCTGCCCTCCAGCTCTCTTCAGCCGTGAACGAATCATCGCTCGTACCACTTCGCTTCACTGTCGATGCCCGCGGCAATAACATCATTGTCATTGGTTCCGATGGGGATTTGAGGATTGTTGAAGCACTGATCGTCCGTTTGGATGAGAGCGATTCGATGCAGCGGAAGAGCACCGTCTATCAGTTGAAGAATTCGCCCGCAGTAGACGTGGCCTTGGCCATCAACGAATTTCTACGCAATAAGCGGCAGGTCGAAACGGCGACGCCTGGATCTGCCAACCCCTTCGAGCAACTTGAGAAGGAAGTCGTGGTCGTACCTGAGCCTGTCCAAAACAAGCTCATACTAAGCGCTACGCCGCGATACTACGAAGAGATAGCGCGGTTGATTGAGCAGCTTGATCAGCAACCTCCGCAGGTGATGATTCAAGTCATGATCGCCGAGATTTTATTGGGAGACACCGACGAGTTTGGCATTGAAGTAGGACTGCAGAACTCGGTTCTTTTCGATCGCAGTCTGCTCGGTGATCTGCTTACGCGGACCAACACGATTAACAGCTCGACGCCGGCTGGCGTAGTGACCGCCACGGTGCAAGAAATCGTGGCTGCCAGCAATGTTCCAGGTTTCAATTTTAATTCGACTGAACCATTGGGGAACAGCGGTTCGTCACAATCGCTGGCGTCGTCGGGTCAAGTGGGTGGACAGGGTATTTCGAATTTTGCAGTGGGCCGCCAAAACGACCGACGGGGCTTCGGCGGCTTGGTGCTATCGGCCAGCAGCGAGAATGTTAGCTTCTTGCTCCGAGCTTTGCAGGATACACGACGACTGGAGATCCTTAGCCGTCCCCAAGTTCTGACGCTCGATAATCAACAGGCCTTCATCCAGGTTGGGCAGCGTGTACCGAGAATCGTCAACTCGATCATCAATCAGAACGGTGCCCAGAACAACGTTGAACTGGAGAACGTGGGGCTGATCATTGGAGTCACCCCTCGAATCAGCCCAGAAGGAAACGTCGTGATGGAGATCGACGCCGAGAAATCGCAATTGGGACCGGAGAATGAAGGTATTCCAGTGTCGATTGCCGCCGATGGAACCGTTATTCGCTCGCCGCGAGTCGATACGATTACTGCCCAAGCCACCGTCAGTGCCGCCGATGGAGAGACGATCATCCTCGGTGGACTGATCGCCCGTCGAACGCAGACGATTCACCGAAAAGTTCCTTGGATAGGCGATTTGCCGATCCTCAAACACTTGTTCCGTTACAACCTATTCGACTCGGAGCGAACGGAGCTGTTAATCATCATGACGCCCCACGTGGTCCGTTCACAGGGTGATATGGAGAGGCTCAAACAAGCCGAATTCGCCCGCATGAGTTGGTGTGAAGCCGATATCTTCAGCCTGCATGGTGATGTTTCTCCGATGACCCATCTCACTACCGGCTTGATCGAACAGGGTGATTGGCGCGTCGTTTATCCCGATATCGATCCTCGGGGTTCGATGTCGCCTTCGCAATCTCAACTGCCTTCTTTGGGAACTCCGCAATCTGGTGACGGTACTCCGGGATTTGAGGTGATTCCTACGCCAGCTGTGGAGCCGAGGCTTTCCCCTGGCATTTCGTCACGGCCGGGTGCTGTTCTTCAAGAGGAAAATAGGTTGCCTATCAGCGCAGAATCCACCACCAGGAACTTTTGGGAATCTAACGACAACTCGTTACATGCTTTTCCAGATGGACTGAACAACCCCGAATCAGCAGCATTCTCGGTCTCGGCTGCCACAAGCCTCCCTCGCCTCCCAACTCCAGCCAGCTCTCAAGGGGGACATCCGTAATGGCTCAAGACTCGACACTCCAACGCAGTTACACTTTCAGGTCATTGTCAGAAGACCATGCACGGCTTTTCCTCTTCTTTATGAGTTTTGTGGTTTCCACGACTGCTGGTTGCCAGTTTGCGCCCAAGCAACCGCTCAGTGTGCCTTGGGGGAAGAATAATCAGAAGAAGCAGCCAACACGAATTTTGCCGGTGTGGACGGACACGGTGTTGTATCAGACCGACCGGCCTGGCGTCCGCGGTTTTGGGGGTCGTATCTACTTTTACGAGGAGCAGAGGAGCGAGCCGATCGAGGTCGATGGTGGCTTGGCCGTCTACGTTTTTGACGCGGACAATGCCGAGCCACAGGATCAAAAGCCCTTGCGCAAATTTGTCTTCACGCCCGAGCAATTTTCTGAGCATATGAGCATCACGTCGATCGGACCGTCGTATAGCGTCTGGCTACCGTGGGGCGAAGTTGGTGGACCACCGCGGCGCCTGAGTTTGATCGCGAGGTTTGAGGGTTCGGAAGGAGGAACGGTAATTTCCGATCCCACTATCAAGCTTTTGCCTGGAGTGGCGAAGAGCAAACAGCCTTCACAGGCTTCCCAGCATTTGCAAGCCAGCTCAAGCTCGATCCAGCTCGCCAGTCACTCCGGTCGCAATACTTCCAGCGGGGGCGGGTCGCACTACGATGGTTTTCGCAATGAGAGCATGCGTATTGGCATTGATGAACCGTCAGCTAGTTCAGCTACGCTCCGCAAGCGTTCGGTAGACACGATCGATCTGCCGCCAAGCTTCCAGCGGCATCTGTTGCTCAACTGGCAACCGCAAAGCGAATTACTCGAGGACGCTATCGGTTCGCCGCAGGATGACACGCCCCTGAAATCGAATCAACAGTGCCCGGGCGTGACGGCAGTAGATAGCTTTGAGGGGTCTCATCCAGCCGCCTCGCGTTTGACAAACACGGACGTAAATGCTCGTTTTGGCTGGAGCAAAAACCCCACAGTTCCGGCTGCTTATGCTGGCAGCCGCACCAAACGCGACATTCGACAAGGAAAGTGGATCGAGTCAGCGCGTTGATGGTGATCGATTTTCGCAAGTGCGATCTGCGACTGAAAACGCTAGTGGAACTGGCAGGATCCAGTTTGGTTGCATTTACCTCTAGCAAGCCGGCTAATTAGCCGAAGCGTGATAAGACCAATAAGCGCCTAGTTCATTTTGCGCACGCTTGTTTTCGACTATAGTGAGAAAGGCGGTCCTGCCAAACTTCGAATTTATTCGTCTTGCCGCCCCCTGCCAAATATCTCCTTCCGCACTTAAGTATCTCCCATGTTGATTGTCCGTTTCACGGGCCGCTTGATTGTCATTAGTTTTCTCGTTGGCTGGATACAGGCGGCGAGCGCGCAATCCGACGATCTTTCACGGTTGATTCATCCCGAAGTAGCTGAACGTTTGAGCTTAGACGACGGCCAACGAGCTGAATTGCAGCAATTTCTGCAAGAGCGGGGCGAAAAACTGGCGCAGGCAGCTGACGACGCGGCCAAGAAAGGTATTCTCAGTCAGTTTTCCGATGAAATTCTTGGCGTTCTAACCGACGAGCAGCGGGGCAAGTTCTTCGAGGACGTTCCTCAGCAGAAGCTGACGTTTCAGTTCCGCGATATGAAGTGGGAGGAAGTGCTGGCATGGTTCGCCAGCCAGCAAGATTTGACGCTGGTCATGGACCGTACTCCCAGTGGTACCTTCACTTTCAGCGACACGCGGGCATATTCCGCCGCCGAGGGGATCGATCTGCTGAATAGCATTTTGTTGACGCGCGGCTTTACTCTACTCCGCCGCAACAAGATGCTGTTAGTGATGGAGTTGAACGACTCGATACCGATAGAACTGATTCCGCGTGTAGCAATTGAGCAGCTCGCCGAGCGAGGCAAATTCGAGCTAGTTTCGGTAATGTTTCCACTCGCTGGCCGCCCAATCGATGTCGTGCTTGCTGAGGTCAAACCCTACCTAAGCAACTTTGGGCGGGCTGTTCCGCTGGCCCGCGGCGGTCAGCTGCTAATGATCGAGACTGCTGGCAAAATGTCGACCATCAACGAATTGATTGCCTCCGTTCCAATCCCGAAGCAATCACCGAAAGCAGAAGCAGGGCCCAAGCCGGAACCTGTGTTTGCCGCTTATCCGCTCGGCGAGCTTGATGGCGCTGCCACTTTGGAAACCATCAAGAAACTGATCCCCAGCGAACAGCTCGCGGTCGATAGCAAGATGGGCTTGTTAAGCGCGTACGTGATACCCGCCCAGCAATTGGCTATTAAGGCTGCGTTAGAACAAATGGCCGTCCAGACAAGTGAACGGCCGACCGTCTCCACCGCCTATCGATACTCACGCATGACAGCGGCAGAGGTCATCGCCCAGATTACCGCACTCGTGCCAGAGGCAACCGTAACCGCCACCGGCGACCGAGTGCTGGTAACTGCCACCGTAGCTGATCAACAGCTGGTAACGAAAGCCCTGACCGCCCTCGATGTCGTGCCGACCTCGACTGATCAAGCCTTCGAGATTTTCCGAGTTGATGCGGGAGACGCCACCCCGCTTGGCGCTGCCCTGCAAAGCCTGTTGGTTGACAGCGATGTTGTCGCCAATCCAACCAACGGAACGATCCTGGTCCGCGGTACCAGCGGTGAACTGCGGCTAGCTGCTGAAGCAATCGAGATGTGGAAGCAGCAGGAAAAGACGGACAAACAACAACTGCGTTCTTTTGAACTTCAGCGCAGGGCGGACTCCGATTGGCTGGCGCAAGTAAGCAAGCTCACTCCTGAAGCGACCACATGGCTTTCCGAAGACGGCCGTCGATTGATCGTCCTGGGTAAAGAAAATGATGCGACAGCCGTTGAAGCCGCCTTGCCGGAACTGGTGCGTCTTCTCCCCGAAGAACTCGATCGGCAGTTGAAGTTTTATCAACTCTCGACCAATCAGCTTGACCGACGAGCAACACTGTCTGATCTGCCGTCTGAATTGGCCGGCATGAAGATTGTCGATGGTACTAATGGCGAACTGATAGTCTGGGGAAGTGCAGAACAACATGCTGAATTTGCAGATTTACTTGACCGCTTGGATCATCCAATTCCAGCCCCGTTGGTCACCTTTCCCAAAGTTTACCCACTCGCGGTGCGCGACCCGACTGTACTGACAAACATCTTATCGGCAGAGTTCCCTCGCGTGCAGTTCACGCCCAGCAGCGACAGTTTGGAACTGACCGTGGTAGCTGACGAAACCCTCCATCCCAAAATCGAAGCGAGACTGGAGACGCTCAATGCACAGCTGCCGGTTCGACTCGATGATACTCTGGAAAATTATGCGGTTCGAGGCATGTCACCCGCCGCCCTGGAGCAGATCTTCACCCCACTGCTGGGCACTGCCCGCACAACAATTGACGTCGACCGCAATCGACTGATGGTTTGGGCGGACGCCAAAACGCACGCCGAGTTGCAAGAGATATCCGCGGCACTGGCGGAAGAACCGGATGTGATGCAGCAAAAGGTGATTGTCGCCTATCCGCTCCGACACGCGGCCCCAACGAGCGCCAAAAGCTTAATTGATCAGATGGTTCGCGATGCTCTTGTGTTGGCCGATGAGCAACAGAAGCAAGTCGTTGTTACCGGTACACTCGAGACTCAAGCCCTTGTCAAGGCGGCAGTGGCACAGATCGACCGCGCGGGCTCGGAACGCGAACCTGCGGAGTTGCGGAGCTACGACGTGGGTAAGTTTCAAGCTGCAACATTGTTAACCGCTCTCCAGCCCATGTGGCCCGATTTAAAGCTGTCAGTTGATACAACTGCCAACAAAATCATCGCCTCGGGACCGGCTACTGTCCATCAAGAGTTGCTGACCGCCCTCGACCGCTTGCTCTCCTCTCCGGGTGGTAAAGAGCAAACCGTGCGAACCTACCCGGTTTCCGCTGGCGATATGAGTAGCTTACCGACCATCCTGAACCAAATCGCGCCGCAAGCGCTGATCAGCAGTGACGCGGTGTCGAGGATGGTGACCGTTTGGGGTACGGAAGAGATGCAGGCCCGCGTGTCGCAGGCCATCGAACAAATCAGCAAAACGGCTCGACAAGCCAACGAACCGGCAACCT
>JANSWS010000498.1 GCA_024743355.1 bacterium | reverse complement strand
GTAGCTACGGCACTGGAAGTTCGCCAAGCTAAAGACTCGCAGCTCTCCAGACCAGGTCCAGCGACCGTTGTGGTTGAAGTAGCGAGCACCGATCTGTCCACCGACCATTTGGTTCTTGGTGTAAGTCACATCACTGATCAGGGTTTCCACGCCCGTGAAGGCCAGAACTCCGCCGGGTGTTCCAATTTGGTTGACATCGCGGAAATAGTCTTGGTTCATCGCGGTATCGTTGAAGGTCGAATACTTGAAGCCGACCATTGGTTCCAGCATGCCACCGTAACGGTAAGGCGTCTTTCGCCAGGTGCGGTTCAATTCAAAGTTCGACAGACCACCGACGTTTACGCTATCTCCGAGCACATAGACTCGATACCCAAGCTGCGGGTCGTTACGATCCTCGGGTGGAAACACCGGGTTGAACGGATCGCCTGTATCGTTCACGTTGATACCATCGATCCGCGTCACCGAATTGCGGTTGTACACGTTGGGACCTGTCATCATACGCAGGCTGATCAACCATCCGTGATCTTCCTTGTCCATGAATCCCAAATCGTAGCGATTACCCCAGCCAAAATCGCCCTTGTCGGCGGTTGGCTCGGTTTCCGGACGGGACATCCACAAGTAGGTACGGTCATAAGCTCCGAACCATCCGTGGTTTGCCCTTTGACGCGGCTGCAGTTCTTCCATCTCCCATTCATCAACGGGTGCGAACCACTGCCAGTTTGGATTGAAATCCAGAGGATCGCCGTGCGGATGATACACCTGCCCGATCGCTACAGGACTGGCTACCATTGCGGTAACGACCGCGACTACTCGCCAAGCAAATTTGTGCAACGACATAACTACCTTCCACCGTAGCAAACGGAATTGCCCCCACGCACGTCAGCCTCAATAGACCCGGGGACGCACGAAATTCTGGTTGTGCCGGTAGTATCGGATGGTCCACCAAAAAGAATTGAGTCACACTAGGTAAACCTTGTCGAAAATGCGTTTTCTCTGTCCGCTTGCGTTGCTTGCAATTCGCTCCGATCAGTAAATGGGTGAAATAGGGATTTCGGTGAACGTTGGACTCACCGACCAAAGGCAATTTGGGTGGAAACAGGCAAGTGATCGCTAGCAAAACGTCCCTGCTCGGTGCGGGGATCGAGCGTTTTAAAGGCCACGACTTCAGCCTGGCCGGCGATCATGATGTGATCAATGCGTCGATTGGGCTCGATTTTGGAAAAGCCATTCCAAGTGCTATTGGGGCCGGGATCAGGCTCGGGCGCTGAGGCACGCGCATCGCGTAGTTGGAATGTAGGACGACTCTCGCGCTCGACGGGAGCAAGCAGCGCATCTAGGGGCGCGGTACCCAGTTCCGCATTAAGATCGCCTAAGATGACGACCGGCTCGTCGTTTATCTGTTGCTGAGCCAGCCAATTCGCAAGCAATTTGGCTGACTCGGCTCGAGCCTGTGGTCCACGATGGTCAAAGTGCGTGTTCAGCACCAGCATGGCAGCGCCCGATGCTTTGTGCCTTAGACGCACCCAGGACGCGATTCTAGGAAGAGCCGCATCCCAGCCTTTGCTCCCGACTGCTTCGGGAGATGGGCTGAGCCAAAAAGTTCCTTTTTCCAACGCCTCAAAGGCTGCCTTCCTCCACCCGATCGGCACGGCTTCGCCTTTCTGATCGCCGTCATCCCGTCCAACACCATACCAGGCAAGGTCTTCAGTGCCCTGCCGAATCTCTTCCAGTTGTTGCTGAACCACTTCTTGCAACCCGACCACGTCGGCTTGCTGCAGGGTCTCAATCACGCTGGATTTTCGATTCGACCAAATATCCTCGCCATCGTTTTGGTTCAGATAGCGAATGTTGTAAGAGATGACAGACAACTCGGCTGCCAACGACGAATGGGTCACAAATCCAACTACCGCCATGAAGAGTAGCCACGAAAACACGGGAAGCGATGTTATCTTATTTTCCTGCAGCATGTTGCGTCCTCGTTCGGCAGCGGTTGTATGTCGTAATGGCCATCACGCAGATGTCAGTCTGTCCCACCAACGATTTGTAGTATATACAGGTAGCGGAGATTCCGTAGGCAACGCCGCCTGGAATCGCGGGGAAGTCAATGGTTCATCGTGGAGTCAAGGTGAAGTCGCCGGACCAGCAAGCGGATCTGCCGCGTATTCAACAACCGCTCATGCGAGGATTCCGCAAGTTCAACCGTATTTTTCTGCGCAAGCATTTCCATACGGTAGCGGCGAATCTGGAACTCTTGCAAAGTGCCGAAATTGCCGCACAGGATTCGTTGGTGGTCTATGCCAACCATGCTTCCTGGTGGGATCCGTTAATGGCGCTTTACATGGCGGATCGACTCTTTCCCGATTTCAAGATGTTCGCTCCCATCGATGCGGACGCTTTTGAGAAGTACCGCATGTTTGGGAGGATGGGCTTTTTTCCGGTGGCCCGCGATAGCCTTAAAGGGGCCAAGGACTTTTTGCGTGTCAGCCGCAATATTCTGTCTCAATCGGGCACCTCTATCTGGATTACTCCGGAGGGCAGATTTTCCGACGTACGTGATCACTCGGCAGCCCTCATGCCCGGCATGGCCCACTTAGCATTGCAACTGTCCAGCAAACACGCAGGCCAAGTGCCAGCAGACTCGGGGCAAGTCAGCAGAGTTTGGTTTTTGCCGGCGGCGATTGAATATGTTTTCTGGGAGGAGAGATTGCCGGAAGCCTTGGTGCGATTCGGCAAGCCCATGCATACGCAGGAGACATCCACGTTAAGCAAAGACACCTGGCAAGAGCGACTGACCCAAGGTTTGAGAGAGGCTCAACGCGAACTGGCGGAACACGTTGTCGCGCGAGACTCAACAGCCTTTGAGGTTCTGCTTCAAAGCAAGAGCGGTACTTTTTTTGTCTACGATTGGTGGCGTATCGTCCGCAGCCGCATGCTCGGAAAAAAAATGGAAGTGGACCACAGTGCCTTACTGAGGGAAGGATCTTCGGAAAAAGTATCGTAGTGCTTCACCGGTGCAGCATTTTGGCATTGTATTTAGAGGCACGAAGCGCTAGCGAGTGAGTGAGTACTTGATGGCGACCGGAACTCACTCGCTCTCCCGTGTTTTGATGTCGCGCTATTTTTCGGGGCTTTTTCCGATACTTCTTGCCGATCGCCGTTGATTTTTCACGTGAAATCGTGCTCGCCCTCAATGAACTGGTACTCGGACTCCTACTCGAAACGACCAAGGAGCATCGAGTAGGAGAACGAGTACCGCTGGCGCTGAGTACGAGTACGAATTGGGAACCAATTAGCGTTAGAGCGTGCTTCGGACGGGGTCAGAATGTCAGCTCAAGATCTTTCATCCGCGACTCGACCTCGGCCATCAATGCGTCTTCGCCCTCAGGACCATCCGCTTCGTAGGTAACCGAAAATCGCAGGAACGGCCCTGCGTCGTCCCACGGCACGGTGACAATGGACTTTTGCGTGATCAAGTGTTGACTCGCTTCTTCGGCATTGGCAAAAGCCTGGCCGCCGGCGGATTTGGGCGCCGGCGTGTAGAGAAAATAAGTACCGCCCGGCATCTCACACTGGAAACCACAGCGCTTCAGCGTGGCTACCAGCTTTTGCATGCGACGCTCGTATTTCGCGCGGATGCCATCGGGAATGGAGTCGTCGTCCAAGGCCGTGATGGCCGCTTGCTGGATCGCGGCGAATTGTCCGCTATCGCTGTTGTCTTTGACATCGGCGAATGCCCGAACCAGAGTTGCATTACCGCAGACCCAACCGATCCGCCACCCAATCATGTCGAAGCCCTTGCTAAGTGAATGCGTTTCCACACCCACTTCTTTCGCCCCCGGCACAGCCAGGAAACTTAATGGTTCGGAATCGAAGCTCAGCACCGTGTGGGCCGCATCTTGGACGACGATAAATTCGTGCTGCTGAGCAAGTTCAACCACTCGAGCGAAGAATTCCTTCGTTGCAGTTTTTCCGGTAGGGCTGTTGGGATAGTTGAGTACGACCATCTTGGTACGTTCCCAAACTTCATCGGTCACCGAATCGAAATCGGGAAAGAAGTCGTTTTCCGCCAGCAGCGGCAGTGCGTGCACCGTCCCACCGTAATACTTGGTGTGTGTGCCGGCTACCGGATATCCCGGAACCGTCATGATCGTGATATCGCCGGGGTTGATGAAGCAGGCCGGCAACATGGCCAAAGCGGTCTTGCTGCCAATGCAGTGGTTAACCTCCGTATCGGCATCCAAGTCGACACCAAACCGGCGTTTCATATAGCGGGCCGCGGCCTGTTTGAATTCCACAATTCCGTTGTCTGCATAGCCCCGGTTTGCCTCTCTGTGGATCTCTTGACCCATCTTCTGCCGCACGTTTTCGGGAGCCATGCGATCGTTTTCGCCGATACCAAAATCGATCAGCTTGCGATCGGGGTAATCCACCAGCGCCTTTCTCTTGGCACGCTTGATCTTCTCGAACTTGTAGATGGCCGTACCCTTGCCGTAACTCGCACCGCCAATGCGATCGGCAAACAACTTCTGAAAATACGGGTCTGTGGCGACAGTTGCAGACATGGCAATTTCATTTCGAGCGTAAAGGAGACACAATAATGGATCGCGGGTGAGCCAAGCTTGTTGAGGCAAGATGGCCGATGTGAGGTAGGAAGGTTCATCAGCCCCGGCCCAGGTTGACAAAAGTACCGCAGCCATTGCGAATCGGCAACCACCAGAAAAAGGCGAACATGCGTCACCCGGCCCAGAAATCAGGCGGTTATTAAGAACCATGAATAGCCAACATCGAGGCGGCAATAGCCGGCTGCTAGCCAAGCACTTGGATTCGCTCGATAGACCTGCCGCCTTCATGGATGCCAAGGGGCACTTGGTCTACGTTAATGCAGCCTTATGCGAGATGGCAAACGCGGATGCCACGCAATTGGTTGGCAAGCAGGTGTGCTGGGAGATTCCAGCCGACGACATTCCCTTTCATTCCCTGCTGACAGCCTTGGCCCCCCCGGCTGCTGCGAGGGAGGGCCGCATCGCGGTGCGTAGCTGTAACTTGCCGATCAGCAGTGGTTACCAGGCTGATTCGCAATTATTCCTGCCTGTGACGAATGCTGCGGGCGACGTGC
>JANSWS010000672.1 GCA_024743355.1 bacterium | reverse complement strand
TGGCAGGAAGCATGCGCCAAATGCTTCGAGTAAGTTTCAATGCTGATGCCGACTGCAAGCTACTGTCCATGAAAATTCACGGGCAAGCCCGTGCCACACAAAACCCTGCACGATGTTGCTCGGATAGGTTTCACGGCGTAGCGTGCCACCCCCGTTTCGGCCTGAAAGGCCGCAAACAGACCAGCCCAGGGCAAGGCAATGCACGATTCAACGCGTAGCGTCGTCAAGCATTGCCGCCGCCCTGGGTTGTAAGCGGGACCGACCCCAGTCGCCCTGACAGGGCAAAACACTCGGCGTTGGGGATTCGGCATGTGTGCGATGATCATCGCCCGAAGCCATCATCAGTTCGCGACTCGAAAGCTCAGCGGCAGTGTGGCACGGGCTTGCCCGTGTTTTTTCTTCTATTACCAGCTTGTTGCAAATCGCAACTTGCTGAACGCCATCGAAGCATCTGCCGCTTTCACAGGCTTTTTCACTTCGAGAAGCGTCTGCGCGTCAAGCAGTTGCAAGCTGATAACGAAAGGATCCACGGTAGTGTGGCACTGGCTCGCCAGTGGGTTTTGACCGTTGACAGCTTGCACGCCCATACAGAGCAAAATCGAAACGAAGTCCAGCTGGCAGGAAGCATGCGCCAAATGCTTCGAGTAAGTTTCAATGCTGATGCCGACTGCAAGCTACTGTCCATGAAAATTCACGGGCAAGCCCGTGCCACACAAAACCCTGCACGATGTTGCTCGAATAGGGTTCACGGCGTGGTGTGGCACGGTGTGGTCTAGTCTTACCCCAACAGCATTTGCGGATAGGCAAAAGTGGAGGCTAAGCCAATCAGCCCTGCAAGCCCTGGCGAATCGCATCCACGTTGGTTTTCGCGTCTCCGAAAAGCATGCGGGTGTTGTCCTTGTAGAACAATGGGTTGTCCACACCGGCATAGCCAGTAGCCATCCCTCGCTTCATGACGACTACCGTGCCGGCCCGCCAAACTTCGATGACAGGCATGCCGGCTATCGGGCTACCCGGATCTTCGAGGGCAGCCGGATTTACGATGTCGTTGGCTCCGATTACGAGAATTGCGTCCGTGTCGGGCAGGTCGTCGTTGATCTCATCCATTTCCAAGACGATATCGTAGGGCACATTGGCCTCAGCCAAGAGCACGTTCATGTGTCCAGGTAAGCGTCCGGCTACCGGGTGAATGGCGAAGCGCACTTGCTTGCCCTCGGCACGCAGCAAGCTGACCACATCGGCCAAGGAATGCTGTGCTTGAGCGACGGCCATGCCATATCCCGGAACGATGACCACTGAATTGGATTCACGCAGAAGATCTACCGTGTCGGCCACGCTGAATTCGGTAACCGTTCCTTCCACGGCAGCGGAGGCAGAGCTGCCGCCACCGGTGCCGAAGCCGCCGAGAATAACGCTAATGAAGCTCCGGTTCATCGCAGCGCACATAATGTAAGACAATATCGCGCCGGAGCTTCCAACCAAGGCACCCGTAACGATGAGCAGGTGATTCTGCAACATGAATCCGGCGGCGGCGGCGGCCCAGCCCGAATAGGAATTCAACATGGAAACCACGACTGGCATGTCCGCACCACCAATCGCAGCCACCATATGCACCCCCAACAGGCAGGCAATCAACGTCATGATCAAGAGCGGAAGCATACCGCCGGGGTAGTGATCTGCCGTACAGAACCAGATTCCGAGCAACACGCAGACGATGATCGCAGCCAGATTCAGAAGATGACGACCGGGCAGCGTGAGTGGCTTTCCCGAGACGGATCCACGGAGCTTCAAGAAAGCCAGAATGGATCCGGTGAAAGTCACCGCTCCAATGAATACACCGACGAATATTTCGATCAGGTGAACCAGCTGCTGGTCAGGGTCCACATGGATGCCTGGGGTAATGTAGCTCGAGATCCCGACCAAGACAGCCGCGATCCCCACGAAGCTGTGCAGCATGGCTACCAACTCCGGCATGCCCGTCATGGGGACACGGGCTGCCAACACAGCCCCGATCACCATCGCCGGAACAATCGCCAGCAGCATGGTGGGATAGCCTCCCGAAACGTAGCCAAACACAGTGGCCACGATGGCCAAAAACATGCCGATCATGCCGAACACATTGCCACGTCGCGCCGATTCCTGGTGCGACAGCCCGCCGAGACTGAAAATAAAAAGCACAGCCGCGATCAGATAGGCAACCGTGGCCATCGAGCGTCCGAGACTCATCTCCGAGATCTCAGCAACGGAATTTTCTGCAAGGATCCACATGGTATTTTTGTTGTCGCAACAGAGCTGGGTGGGGGAGGTGACGGGAACTGGCTCAGCCGGATGTCCTCAGGCAGACGACTACTTGTGAAACATCTTGAGCATCCGCTGGGTGACTAAAAAGCCACCGGCAATGTTGAT
>JANSWS010000703.1 GCA_024743355.1 bacterium | reverse complement strand
GGCTTGGGATAGGCGGAATAGACGCATACCCGGCGATCGGAATTCACTACATAGCGGTATGGAACGCCGAGGTATTCGCCCGACCCAGTAACTGCAGATGCTATTGATCTCGCGGCCCTATCCAGCATTGCATCGAGCTGCGCCCTGATGACGGTATCTTCGTTGAGACGCATGAGCAGAGTAACATCATTCCCGTGGGCAAAGTATAGATCGCTCGAGGTAATGGCTATTTCGGCAACTGCCGCCTCGTAGACGGGCTGCAGCTCGGCACTGACTTCTAATGCAAGCTGGCGCTGGATTTCTTCAACGCGTCCCATTGAGTAGGCTTGCTCTTGGGACTGAGTGGTAACGTAGGTCGCGTAGTCTTCAGCCAATTGACGCATGTCGAGGAGTTTTCCAACGGACTGAAAACGCACAAAGAGCTGGTCCGCGGGAACGCAACTGGCGAGCAGCGAAACCGCCGGATCACGACCGTCGAGCAGTTCCGTCCATGGATGGCTCTTGACTGCCGGGCCCTCAAGGCTGCTGGTTTTTACGGTCGCCTCTTCCGAGTTGCTGTTAGCTTGTCCAGTTAGAGTATCTAGTTGCAGACTCTCCTGGATCGCGAGACCGCCACTGAAAATACTAAACAGATCTACGCCGCGAGCACGGCGGCTGGCCAAGCGACGCAGTTCCATTTGCCCATTGGCAGCGAAATTCTCCACCCGCTCTTGTGGTGACAGCTGCGAAACAACGAACTGTATGTAGGAATCCTTTGGCCGAACCTTCAGCTCCTGCTTGGCCCTTTCGGCGGTCCAAGCTATTTCACCCCCTTCGGCCGATTCCTGCCCCTGTAGAGTGGCTTGCCAGGTAGCGGCTACCAATGCCGCAATCATGAAACTGAGCATCAACTGAGTCATGTGCTTTACTTTTCAGTAGAGATTTCTTCTTCGATTACTTGCGACGCCCTGGACTTCTGGCGGAGAGCATGAATTCCGTGATTGCCTGAACGTTGGCGATGGCGTAGCCAACTTTTGCGAGTGTGCGACACGACCAATCGTTTTTCAAATCCCAGCAAGTTGCCTAATCCTTAGAAACCCTCTGTAGCCTGTTTTTGCGCGCCAATTCTATTTTTTCTACCTTCCGCATAGGGACCAACAACAACGTTTCAGCGGTAGCTCGTTCGTTGCCTTTGATTCACGGACAACCTACCTTCCATTGGATGTCATCCAGAATCTGTTGTTGGTATTCTTGAAGTCGCAGAATTTGATCAAAACCTTCTCGGGTGGATCATCAATCAGTGCTCCCGCACCGCCATCCGAACTCGCTGGCGGCATCGACCATCCATGAAACAAGTCCGTGAACTTGTTGAATCGGGAAAGGTGGCGGTCATTTCGATCAATACCGACTATGCAAAGACTGAGATTGAATTTCAAACAGACCAGTCTCAGAACTTATTTCAGTATTGGGATGGTCAACGGTCTAAACCACTACGGGACGCCTTCGGCAACTCCACGCTGATACTCGATGACCATGGCAGGATTGTGAATCGATCAAGCGCCTTCATAAACCAAGACCAGCTTATCGCAGAACTACATGCAAGCATTTTGGCGGAAAACTCGGAAGAGGACCAAGATACTTCTTTTGGCCGACAGTGACCTGCGGTTACAGTTTCTTTGTCGATCAACTCAACGGTGTGGCTAATTTCTCGAATTGGAAAGTCACTTTACTACCCAAAGAAGAGAGCAGCAGACCGAGTAGAGGGAGAGAAAGCCGAGCGGCCAGCTTTCGAGAGTGAGTAGAAAGTAGAGCAGTAGACCGAGTAGAAGGAGAGAAAATCGAGCGACCATGAACGTCTTTGACCCTAGAGAATCTCCGGGTTTTGAACGCTCTACTGCTCTACTTTCTCTCCTCTACTCTCTACTGAGGCTCCAGAGCCTCAGTC
>JANSWS010000087.1 GCA_024743355.1 bacterium | reverse complement strand
TGCCGAAAAAACCTCGAAAGTGGCTAACGCCGCTCTCAGTACGGCTTGACTTCGGCCTTCCTATAGGTGCCACACAATTTTTTTGCTTGGAGTTATCAGCTTGATGTTTTTTGCTTCCTGTTGAATGCAATCGAAGGGTCCAAGGTTCTGGCAGCGTCTTTAGCTTCGAAAGGCTTTAATGCGTTGAGCAGATGCAAGCTGGCAAGTAGGGGGAACACGGGCGAGCCCGTGCCACACAATTTTTTTGCTTGGAGTTACCAGCTTGATGCCTGTCGCTTCCTGCTGAATGTAATCGAAGGGTCCAAGGTTCTGGCATCGTCTTTAGCTTCGAAAGGCTTTAAGGCGTTGAGCAAGTGCAAGCTGGTAAGTAGGGGGAACACGGGCGAGCCCGTGCCACACAATTTTTTTGCTTGGAGTTATCAGCTTGATGTTTGTTGCTTCCTGCGGAATGCAATTGAAGGGATTTTTACTTGGAGTTAGCAACTTGATGCCGCAACTTAAAGGGAGCTGAGGAAATCTTGCAAATGACCCTGGAATGGAATTCCAGGGCCCTCATTGGCCGTGGTTGGGGCAAGTGCCTTGCCGCGTGACTTGACGAGTGCGAGGGCCAGTGCGGGATCATTCTGCCAGTCCGCGACGGTGTAATTGCGAATATCGCGATAGGGGCTCTCCATCTTCGCGGCAACCTTGCGAACGAAATGAATCGACTCGTTCGAACGCACGACATAGAAGTTTTCAGCGACGAAGTACCCCGCGGCCCCGATAACCAGCCCGAAAACAAATGCAGACATGCGAGTCATTGAGCGTCCTGAATTTCAAGAATCGAAGGCCAATTCCAAGTGAGCCCGTGCCTGGGCTCTCTCCCGATGCAAGGCCGCGGAATTGTATCGGGTGCGGGCACCCAACTACATATCAGACAGCTCGATTTTAGATGTCCGTTGCTATCAATTCCGGAATGCATGACAATGGCATACTTGTGAAAATCGTGTTCAAGATAGTCTGGTTGCCGCAACTGCGATCAGCTTTTACCGGTCACCTATAGGGCTGCCTCTCATGTATCCGTCATTAGTCTCTTATTCGCGCCTTGCAGCGAAAACTAGCAATGCCCTGCTTCTTCTGCTGGGTTTGGTTCTGTCCGTACCTACGTGTCCGATGAGTTTGAGCATTGCGGATGAATTGGAGGGAGACGGTTTAAGCTTTCATCGGGTGCCGTTAAGTCACGCTTTTCATGGGGAAGGAGCCACTTTTGCGGATTTCAATCGGGACGGTGAAGGGGATGTTGCCGTAGGATCATGGATCTATCTCGGACCTGACTATGCATCGAGTTTTCAGTTCTATGACGGCAATGAGTTTGACCCCCTTGGCTATTCGGATTCCTTTGTCATGGCCGTTGAGGACGTGGATGCCGACGGTTGGGATGATATTCTGGTGGTCGGATTTCCGGGGGCGGCAAGTCACTGGTATCGGAATCCGCAAGGCAAGGTCGCCGCGGGAGAATTATGGAGCCGATACGAAATTTTGAGCTCGGTCGATAATGAGTCGCCTACATTCGTAGACATCAACCAGGACGGGAAATTGGACTTGGTTTGTGGCCATCAAGGTCAGTACGGATTTGCTTCGCCGATTGCCGATGCAACTCAGCCCTGGCCGTTTCACGCAGTAACACCCAAGAATGCCAACTATCAACGCTTTACACATGGTCTGGGAGTTGGAGACGTTGACAATGACGGGGACCTGGATCTGCTCGAGCAGAATGGATGGTGGCAGAACCCCGCAGGCGCGACGCCTGCTGAGCCGCATTCAGACAGTCAATCCACACAAAAAGCAGGCGGCGATGATGGAATTCAGCATTGGCAGTTTGTCCCGGTAGCATTTTCCTCCGGTGGCAGTCAGATGTACGCTGTCGATCTGGATGGCGACGGCAAAAACGAAGTGGTGACTGGCCTGGCTGCTCACGGCTATGGATTGGTCTACTACCGTAGCACGGACAATCGAGGTCAATCCTGGGAACGCGTGACGATCATGGGTGAGCCGAAGGAAGGGAATCGAGGAACCATTGATAGTTCCCCCAGTCCACTAGCTATCAGCCAGTTGCACGCCGTCGAAATTGCTGATATTGACGGTGATGGCCGGAAGGACATTGTGACTGGCAAACGATGGTGGGCACACGCAAACCACGATCCAGGGCACTCCGAGCCCTGTGTCCTGGCTTGGTTTCAGAACATATCACGCGGCGGGTCAGCACAGTTTAGGGCTCATGTGATCGATGTCAGCAGCGGAGTTGGGACGCAGCTCTCCGTCGGTGATGTGAACTCGGACGGTAAACTGGATATTGTGATCGGAAACAAACGAGGAGCTTTTCTGTTCTTGCAATCCGGCGCAGGTACTGAGAAAGCTCACGGATTCGCGAGCGATGACCGTTTTTGCAATGAACCCGCTTTGGAAATGGTGGAAACGGGTAGCGGTCGAATCTTACCCGCACTGAAACAGCGTGCCCTTAATCTGGATTTTGGATTGGGCAATTGGACCGACTGGGAAGCACGCGGGCCGCTGGTTCAGCAGGCCCTGCAGCTACGCAGGGAAAGCGGCCAAGGACCAGGCGACTATTGGGTCAACACGGATGTTCCAGGCGAAAGAATGATTGGCGAATGTATCAGCCGGCCATTTCGAGTTGTGGGAAAGCAATGCAAGTTTCTGCTTGGTGGGAGCGGACATCCGGAAGCTCGCGTGGAAATTGTGTCTGATGCGTCAGGTAAAGTCTTGGCGACATTCCAGCCCAGGGGAAATGAGGCTGTGACGGAGCGGAGTTTCGATTCGCAGTCTTGGATGGGACAGTTGGTTCGGATTCGAATTATCGATCACGCCGAAGATGGCTGGGTTCAGTTTGATGAATTCCACTTCGAAAAATAAACCCAGCCGCATGCCTGAATGAGATATGGATCCGCTAAGGCAAAGATTGGTACAGGATTCATTCTTGCGCCAGAATGACCGCAGTTCAGGCCGCCGGACGACAGCTGCTGTTCCTGCGTTGTTGCATCAGCGTTCAAGCCCTTGCTGAACAAATGCCGGCCAGCTGAGTACCGCGGATCACTCTCGTGTTAAAAAAAAAGTTCTGGGCGTTCAAAGGCCACCACGCAAGATTGGATTGCATTTTCGTGTATACCCAAAGTTGTCCCGAATCTATTCCAAGTCCTATTGGCACACTTCCACGAACCGTGCTTTTGCTGTGCCAGAAGCTCTGTGAGCTTTGCCCAAGTATGGGTTGCAGACAAAACTTTGCTTTCCCGACAATCGCCGGGGCAGTCTTGCTAGCCACAACGGTTGTGGGCCAGGATTTTCCATCCCAAGAGCTGCTGATTAACCCGCGTTTATCGCTGGAAGGTCCCGAGCAACAGTTGGTGTATGTTTACGTTCGCTACTTCGATGATCTGCAGCTCACGAAAACAGTCACCCGCAGACTGCCAATCACCGCCGACAATCAAGATTACCAGCTGGAGTTTGGCCATGGCGGCATGCGAATTTTGGTTGAAGTACCAACCAAACAACCGGTGCGAGTCGTCTTAAGAGATGATGATCGAAAGGTTCTGGACGCGACCTCCGACGGCATTGGAATGATTGAACTCGGCTACGGGACGTTTCCTGAGGATGATGCGTATCAGCCAGACAGAGTGCTTCTGAACGAACAGGAACGGGAGTTTGTTCAGAAGGTGTTGGAACGCATGAACCAGGGGGACACCCGCGATTTGGTTTCCAGCTCCCTGGTAGCCAACATTGAGTGGCAGACCTTAGATGCTTTCTGCCAATCTTTGCAAAATTACCTGGGTGAAATGGATGCTTCGAGCCAGGAATTAGACGGCTGGCTTTCTTGGCAAGGAAATCTGGGCGCCAGGGTTCTGGCGGGCCCGTGCCAATACGCGTCTGGAAGGTGCCTGATGCGTCTGAGCGTGATCGATGGCTTGCTGTTTGATCTGGAAGTGGAGTCCGAGGCTATTCCTGAAGACTGGTTCGCAGGTCCCGTTTCGAGTGATGAGTATGTCGATTCCGCGGAAGAACTGGCAATGCGGTTGGTGGGAGGAATTCGACCCGAGAATGTGGAGGCGACGCGCAGGCTGTTTGCGGCTCAATTTCGGCAGAGCGTAACCAGCGAAGACTTGCTGGAGTTGTCGGCAACTTTGGCCGAAAAGTACGGCTCTCCTCCGCAGAGCATCCGGTTCTTGGCCAGCAATTTGGACCCCTGGAAGCCAGGGCAGGCCTATCGTGATTATCGCATCTTTCATTTGCTGCAAATGCCTGAAGCTCGAGCTTGCATTTCGGAAACGACCATCGCTTTCAGTAGCGTCGGAAACCGAATTGGACGCGGAAATCTTGCAACGGTGCAAATCACCGAGGCTTGGCCCAGCGCTCAGCCCGAGGAGGCGGCAAGTGCCTTGGCATTCCTAAAAGCCATCGGAGGCCAGGATAATATCGCAGATTTGTTCCACGAGGACATTGTGCCTCTGCTCGATACTACGGGGCTGAAGGATTCCATGGATGAGCTGTTTGGGCAGGTTGGAAGCATCGACGTTGAGCCCCAGTTGGAAATGTGGGAAGCGAATCAACAGGCCAACCGTACCACGGCACAAGGCCAGGTGCAATTCGATCGAGGACGGCTGACGGTGCGTTTGGATTTTTCCGACAAGCAACTGGTAGGAGCTCTCATATCTGGGCCAACACTGGCCTGGCAAAGCACGCAGTACATCGCGGAAGCGGATCGCGTGGAAGCCATCGCCGCGAAGTTTTGGGAGAGCCTGCTGACTGGGAGAGCAGCGGAGGCTCACCAGCTGTTAGCCCAGAAATTTCGTGAGCAGTTCTCCTTGGAAGACTTTGCGTCGCTGTTGAAGAACAGTGATTTCGCTGAACCTCAGTCGATAGAACGCTTCCATACCGATCAAGTTTTGATTTCGACGCGTCAGGACCGCCCGCTGGCGGCCATGGTGTCTGTGTATCAGCTGGTGGAGTTAGCTGATGGCACGCTTCAGCCGCTGCGCGCGGAGTTTGCGCGAACAGATGAGGCATGGGAGCTGCTAAACTTCAACAGTGATTTTCAAGCTTCCTTTGCCGGGCGACAACCACATCCAGGGTTTGAAGCGTTTTTGGCAAGCATTCAAAACGGAAATCAGGATCAACTGCTGGAGTTGCTCCAACCACAGCTTGCAGAATCGGTCCAGCCGCAAGTGCTGCAGGCCTTCCTGTCAAAGTTGCGAATTCTAATTGATCCCGCCTTTGTGCCTGAGCAGCAGCGGTGTTGGCACGATTATCGTCTCGGGACGCGGTGGGAGCAGCTGACGACTGAGCTGAAAAGCAAGAGTGGCGAGAGCATTCCCGTTCTCGCGGTCTTCCAACTTAATCAGTTGGCTTCCTTCCGGATTCAAGCTGAAGAAATGGGAGCTTTTGTTGCCGAGGTGTCGGACTGGAGTTGCTTTGATGAACTCGTGTTGAATGCCATTCGCGAATGGATGGCCGGAAACACACAAGCTGCAAGTCAGTTCTTCTCGGCTTCCCTGCAGAATGCTGAACTCGAAAACCAACTGAACGAAATCAAAAGCACGCTTTTGGTTTCACACGGGGCTTTCCAAGAGGCCTGGGTTTCTAGTCGATCTGTGAGTCGCGAAAGCAATCGTGTCTTGTGCTGGGTAACCTTGAGGTTCGAGCGGGGGCGGGTACCGCTTCGGGTTGGTCTCCAAGTCGACGCCTTGGGCGGTCGCATCGACAGTCTGGCACCGCTGGAGGCAACGCCTTGATTACCTCTGATGGGTGGACGCAACGTTTAGCATGTTTCAAAATTGGCCGCTGAAAGCTCAAACGTTGCTTAAAAAAATCTCTATTCGCTAGCAACAAAGTGAAATAGATTTCGGCTTCCCAAGCAAAAGTTGTTTCATTGCCAAGCTTTCGATTGAGGCTCTGTTAAAACGCAAGGCTGTCGCCTTAAGTGCTTTGCGGGCAATGCTTTGCGGCGAATTTCGGGTTGGGGCAAAGGCAACGCTGGGATGTATTTTGAACAACTCTCCTTGGGGAGAGTCGCCGCGAATCCAGCGAGCGGAGAGGGGTTCTTCGACAGCCTCGTGACCCATCTGCGTCCGCTGACACGCCTGACTTCTCCCGAAGACTAGGTGCCGCAGTTCGTAAGCCTGTGGGGAAGACAATGCTGGAATGGCAACAAAAAACCGCCACTGGGAATCCAGCGACGGTTTTGTGCTTTCGTCAGAAAGGTTGTTTTCGCGAGAAGGCTATTTCTTCTTAGCGGTCTTCTTCTTCTTAGTAGCAGCCTTCTTCTTAGGTGCTGCCTTCTTCTTTGCAACCTTCTTCGCTGCCTTCTTCTTAGGAGCAGCCTTCTTCTTGGTTGCAGCCTTCTTCTTGGTTGCAGCTTTCTTCTTAGTTGCTGCCTTCTTCTTCTTGGCCACGTTTTCTCCTCCGGTAAAACGGAAACCTGGAGAAGCGACTATCTCAACGATAACAGCCACATGTTACCGTTCGTCTCTTCTCCGAATCAAGAAAATCTCGCTCGCATGTTCACGGTGGCCACCGTAATTCATTACGTGCAAGGAGATCACTTACGTCCTTAGTTGGCTATTTGTACGAAGTTGTGCAAAGGATGCAATATCTTTTTTATAAAATTACACATATTTCTGACATTTTTTCCACTTAAAAAGTCTTTTGATTGCGAAGACATTGCGTCTAACTTTTTAAGCTCGTCTCGGTCTTACTAAAAGCCACCGCCGCTGTACTGCATGGCCTGCCAGTTGTTCGCGGCAAACATCAAGAACATGATGCCCGCAAAGGTATTGCCCTGTGACATGAAGTACAAACCGCAGACTGCTCCGGCACCAATGGAAATGATGTAAGCGGTACGTAGTGGCTGGTTGACCTGAAAGATGACCAGTGCGTTTCGCATGATTTGACCGCCATCCAGTGGCAGGATCGGTATCAAGTTCAGCAGCGCCCAAAACACACTGGGAAAAAGAATCGCATTCAACAGGGCGTAGGACGAGCCCGAACTTGGAAAGCGTTCCGTGACTAGGGTGGTATTAAACAGCTCCAGATCCAAACGAATTCCGGTGGCATAGCCGAGCAGGACGATGACCAGCGCCAGTCCCAGTTGTGCGGCTGGTCCTGCAGCCGAGATGACGACTTGTTCAAAGGGGCCGATGTGACGACGCCGAGCCGCATTCCAGGCGCCGAATGAGCCGGGTATGGCTAGTCCGCCAAAGTGGTATAGCACAATGTGCGAGTCGGTTCCGTAAAAGCGAAAGGCAAATGCGTGCCCCAGCTCGTGGACTAAGATCGACAGGAATACCGCAGCCACCCAGATTGCCAGCACAATCGGGGCTCCCGGCGAGTCCATGGCGGCGAAGGTTCGAATTTCTTTACGGGTAATCTGGTTATCCAGGTCCGTGTCGGCAGCTACAAGTTGTGCCCAAAGTTCGCCGCCGACTTCTTCCTGAGTCAGCAGGCCGTCTTGATCCTGATCCAATTCCGCATGCAGGGATTCCACGGGAGCAACCATGCTGGCCGATAGCGAATTTACGTAGTTGCTCCATCCCCAGCCGAGGATGACTGCCATGATCCAAAATCCCCAGTGAACCCGCACCTGGAAACCGAAAATCTCGAATCTTAAGTCGTAATCGCTTCTCGGAGGTTCTTGCAGCATGCAGATCTCAATCGTCTTCTTTTCAGGCTAGTTTCAGGCGCTGATGAAAGAGGCCCGGCCCAAGCAAGGTAGCTGTGGGCTCACTTCTGCTCGAGTCTCATTCACGCAGTTTGTGATTGTTACTTGATTTCGACTGCCGCTCAGCCACGGGCAAGTCGAATCAAAGCTTCGGCTCCCTGGTCCCGCAGTTGGTTGGCGAGCTGCTCACCCAAGACTTGGGCGTCTGTCAGGGGGCCCGTAAGTACACCGGACAATGACTGACTGCCGTCTGGAGCAAGTACTTTGGCAGCCAATGTAAGTTGGCCGGACTCCACCGTTCCCAAAGCGGCTACGGGGGCAAGACAACCTGCCAGCAAAGATGCCAGCAACTGTCTTTCGGCGGTTACCGCAGCATATGTCGACGGATCGCTCAAACGCTCCAGTGCGGCACGCACTGTTTCATCAGAGACGCGGCATTCCAGGCCCAAAGCGCCTTGCCCAACTGCGGGAAGCACTCGGTCCTGAGGCAATTCTTGCGTCACTCGGTCGTAAAGCTCGAGGCGTTTCATGCCGGCTGCCGCCAGTACAATTGCGTCGAACTGGCCTTCATCAAGTTTGCGCAACCGCGAATCCACGTTGCCGCGGATGTCGAGTATCTCGACATCGTTCCGCCAAGCCAGCAACTGTGCCGCTCGGCGACTGCTACCCGTCCCTATTTTGGAGTTTGCCGGAAGTGATTCGAAGTCTTGGCCGCCGCGGCTAATCAGGCAATCACGTGTCGATTCTCGCATGGGAACAGCCGCCAGAATCAGGCCTTCCACGGGCAACGTGGGAAGATCTTTCAGGCTGTGCACGGCTACATCGACTCTCTCATCCAAGAGGGCACGTTGGATCTCCTTGGTAAACAAGCCCTGTCCACCGATTTGTGAGAGAGATTGCGAGGATACGTCGCCCTGGGTGGCTATGTGGACGAGTTCCGTCTGGTAGCCAAGTTGCTGCAGCTCCGCTACTACCCAATGAGCTTGCCACAAGGCGAGCTTACTGCTGCGAGTTCCAATTCGTATGCGGGGCAAGGAGAAAGCCTGTGCTAGCGAGTCAAAGCGTGCTCAGTATTCACTCTAAGAAGCGTCGATTGTAACAATTACATCCCATCGCGTAACAGACAGTAAGGCGAAATGCCGGACTCGGCTTCCTAAGACGCGTTGCCTGTGGGCGTCTCGATATCGATCAATTCCCGTTTGCGACGCAGTTGGCCGCAGGCCGCGTCTATGCCGCTTCCCTTCCGCTGACGAAACTGCACGTTGATCCCACCATCCACCAAGATATTGCGAAACTCGTGGACCCTGCTCGCGTCAGGTGTTTGATAGGGCAAGCCAGCCACCGGGTTGTAAGGAATCACGTTGAGCATACTTACACGTCCACGCAGCAAACGCACGAGTTGTGCAGCGCACTCGGGGCTATCGTTAATTCCATCCAGCAAAACATATTCAAAGGTCAGCCGGCGGCCAGTTGCATTGAAATAGCGATCGGCCGCATCCAGGATCTTGTGGACTCCTACCTTGCGGTTGACCGGCACCAGGTCGTCGCGAAGCGTATCCGTGGGTGCATGCAGACTGATAGCTAGGTGAAAGGGAGTTGCGTGCTTGGCTAGTCGATCGATTGCCGCTGGAAGACCAACCGTGCTGATGGTGATCCTGCGTGGGCTGATCCCCAGGCCTTCGGGGGACTTGGCAACCTCCAAGGCAGAGAGCACCGAATCCAGGTTCGCCAGGGGCTCGCCCATACCCATCATGACGATATGACTCAGTCTTTCTTCCTCGGGCAACAGTCTTTGCAGCCGCAGCATCTGCTCAAGAATTTCGCCACGCGAAAGATTGCGATCGACCCCGTCCAGACCACTCGCGCAAAATACACAGCCCATGGCGCAGCCAACCTGGCTGCTGACGCAGATCGAACGTCGCAAGCCATCTCTTAGCAAAACACACTCAACCCGCCCTCCATCAGCCAAGTTGAGGAGCAGTTTCTCCGTGCCGTCATCGGCTCGCTGGTGCGTGTGAATGCCCGCGGTCCAGAGACGAAAGGCTTGTTCCAACTCACTCCGCAATCGCGCGGGCAAGTCCGTCATATCTGCGAAGGACTCTGCTCGTCGCTCGTAGAGCCAGCCCAAAATTTGACCTAGCCGAAACTTCGGATAGCCGTGCTCAGATAGCCAGACGCTTAACTCCGATGGAGTTAAGTCCAAGATATGGGGGCGTGGATCGTTTTCGGATTGTGGGGTACGCATGCTGTCTATTGTTGCATGTCCGCCGATAAGGGGAAGCGCAACGAGCGGTCAATCCGGCTGCTCAAATCGCTCGCAGCTGTGAACCGGCTGGGGTGGGTACTTTGGCCAGGGGGGGTGTTGAATTCCGATCTGGCACAGGGCAAATGTCGATCCCTTACCCGTCCGAACCCAGCGTACATGACGGCAGCGAGCGCAAAGGCTATTTCGAAGCGTTAGGGGTAACTCGCGCAGTCCGTTGCTTCCTGAATTAGGCTCCATAATTCACCTGTGGGAGGGCACTTGCGGGTTTGGCAGCTCTGGTTGGTCCGGTTTTCTGGACCTTTCGCGTTTCAGCGCATCCAGACTGCTGGGCAAGAACTGCTCGCCCGACACTAACACTCTCCGCACAAAGCAAGAGCCTATTCCGCCAGCCAAGTGACTACATCCCAGCCTTTAGGGCTTCGAGGTGCCGGCTGAAATGATCGTCCAGCACGTCGCGATAGGTATCCGGGTGGGCTTTCAGAACCTCACGCAGGGCAGGCCCCAATTCGGGATCGGTCAAGGTTGAGCCAAATGTGCAGTGCAGTATCTGACGTCCCGGTTCGCGAAAACCTAGTCCTTGGGGAACGTCACTCCAGCACTCCAGGTAGACCTGCTCCACTTGATGCGCGTCCAACTGCGAGTCTTCGGGTACCGCCTGATTCGTGGCCGAGACGTGGTAGGTCGCTTTGTCCACGTCGTAGCGACTGCGTGCAAAGCGAACGATCCGACGAAACAAAGCCTCGTCATGCCTGGCTACCACACGCAGGGCTTCCAAGTAGCTGGTGCCCGCAGTTTTTACATGGAAGCGACCGCGAGTCGCACGGGCTAAGGCTGCGTACATGGAGATCTTGTCCGAGCCGGAGTGCAGACTCAGTTTATAGGGGCCCAGCAATTCCGCGATCGCCGCGTGGTCGTTTAAGGAGGCTTCCAAGGCCCCCACATCGCCCTTGTAGTCCACGCCCTTTTCCAGTTCACCGATGAACCTGGGGGCCAAACTGACCAGCTTCATGCCGTGCTGAAGGCACTGATCGGCAATAATGTAGTGTTCAGCCAGTGTGGTCGGTTGGTCGGTTTCGTCGACGGATAATTCGATTTCATAGTCTTTCCCCGCCTGTTCGTGGAGTTGTCGGATGTATTCTCCCAGCTCGATGGCACGCTGTATTGCCAGGCCGTATTTGACCGTGGCTCGCATACAAGCCTGCTCATCGAGCACTACCCGAGTGCCTGTGGAAAGTTGGATTTCTTGATTGAGGTACTGGGAAAACCAGGGCGCGGTGTCGCGGGTGGCCTCGAATTTCTCTCGCAATTCGGAGCTGCTGTAATCATCGGCTTTCTGGTCGACGCGATCCGATGGGTCAATGGTGAAGAAGGTAAACCCAGCCGCTGCGGTGACATCCACGTCCTGTGGAGTCTTCAGGTGGTCTGCGTCCGCCCCAATCTTGCCCTGCCAGCCGGCTGCTCGAGCGCCTGAAAGCGCGTCTTGCATGACTTGCTCAGCGCTCCTTGCGGTTCGTGTCATTTCTCGGATTGATTGTTGAGGGAAAATGGGTTGGATACCTTGCCCGGAGCGTTGCATGGCCGCCACATGGCCGGGCGTTGCCAGCCCAATGCGGTCGCCAAAGCCAAAGCTGGGTTCTAGTCCAAGTGTTTCGCAAGGAGTTGCGGCGGACATGATGGAATTCTCTTTCATTGAGTAAATAACAGGCGAGGTGAATTTTGCAGCCGCAAATCGGGAGACGGGCGCCGATCCGAGAGGCTGCTGGACGGAGTGGCCGCGGTTGCGTCTGGGCCGGCTGGCTCCTTAGCTCACGAGCCGACGAAAGGCATCCATGGTGTTGCGGGCTGCAGTCACGGAGTCAGGCAGCGGGAAGGCTTCGGCCGAAAGGTAGCCTCGATAATCGATGTCATTCAGTGCCGACAGGATGGGTTCGAAGTTGATGTGCCCCATGCCTGCGGCCTGGCGATTGGAGTCAACGAAATGGATGTGACCGATCAAGTTCCCGCCACCGCGAATCGCCTGTGCAATGTCTGCTTCCTCGATGTTCATGTGGAACAAGTCCGCAAGCAAACGCACGTTGTCGTTTTGCAAAGTGCCGAGGAATTGCACGGAATCCTCGATAGTCTTCAGCAGATTGGTTTCGTAGCGATTCAACGGCTCGTAAATCAGATGGACTCCACGTTCTTGCGCGTAAAGCCCCAACTCGTTGAGTGCATCGCGGAGAAGATCCAATGCAGTCTCTCTGGAAACCGTACCGCCCCATTTGCCCTGCATTGAACCGATGATGGCTGGGGCCTGCCATTGAGCTCCAAAATCAATCATCGCACGGATGAAATCCTTGGCCTCGGAACGCTTTCGGCTTTCCGGATCGGTCAAGCTGAGTCCGAGCTTTACCATGCCTGCGCCCGTTCCGACGGCGGCGACAGCGAGTTGATGCCTGTCCATCAGCTGACTGACTTCCGAAGAATTCACCGCTTGCGGTCCCGGGGCGAAAATTTCGACCGCATCGAAACCCAGTTCAGCCGCCTGTTGAAAGGCAGCTGGCAAACCGTCCCAGAAAACAAAGGGGCCACCGCGGGCCTCTTCCACAAGACTCACGGTGACGGCTGATTTCATTTTGCGTTTGCTCACAGTTCGATGATCGCCTTAATGACCCCGGTTTCGGGGTGGGTGAAAGATTCAAAGTCGTCAACAACTTGATCAAAGCCGGTACGGTGGGTAATCCAGGGTTGGGTATCAATGGTGCCGTCCTCGATCAATCCAATGATTCTGCGGAAGTCAGCAGGCAGAGCATTCCTGGCACCCTTGAGCGTCATCTCGGGTTTGTGCAGTTGTGGATGCAGGAAAGACACCTCCTGGGTCGTAATGCCCACGTAAACCAGAGACCCCGTGTGCGCGACGTATTGCAGCGCCTGCGACATGGAGTGATTGTTCCCAGTAGCATCGGTCACAATCAGATATTTGTCGCCGCCGGTGATGGCCAAAGTCTGTTCCAATTCACTGCCATCGCCTCGATAGAGAATTGTGTGCGGTATTCCGTAGGTGTTTCGGCAAAAGTCCAAGCGCGATTGCACCATGTCCATCACCGTGATAGTGGCACCCGTCAGACGCGTGAACTCGAGTGTCGCCAGCCCTATAGGGCCGGCTCCAATGATCAGAACGTGGTCGCCGGTCGTTGGTGCGCCACGGTCACAGGCGTGGCAACCAATGGCCAGCGTTTCTACCAAGGCGAGTTGCTCGTACGACAATTGTTGAGACGGATGCAGCTTATCGGCTCGAATCAAAAACCTGTCCCTTAGCCCTCCGTCGATCATCACGCCAATGACGTCCAGCTTTTCGCAGCAGTTGGAGTTTCCTCGCCGGCAGGCAAAACATTTGCCGCAGTTCATGTAGGGTTCGATACTGCAGCGGTCGCCTGGGACGACGTTGTGCACCCCCTGCCCCACCTGAAGAACTTCCACACCCAACTCATGTCCTGGAATCCTGGGATAACTAAAAAACGGCATCTTCCCCAAGAACCCGCTGTAATCCGTGCCACAGATGCCCATACGATGGGTCTTTACCAAAGCCTGCCCCGGGCCTGGGCCGGCAGGCTCTTCAATTTCAATCCGGGCGAACCTCCGCGGTTCTTCCAATCGAATGGCTCTCATGCTTTTTGCGATTTTGTTTGAGGGATAGCTAAATTCGGAATATCCAAGCGATCATTGCTGAATGCTTTGGATGAAGCTCAAAAGTTCGAATATCTCATCCTTTGTGAAGCGATCCATCAAGCCCTTGGGCATCATCGAAGTGGAGGTTTTTACCATTTGTTCAATGTCATCTTTGGCGATCACCTTGGGTTCTTTAGCTTCCGGATCCTCAAGAATTGCAACTTGTTGCTTGTCCTGCGACACGATCAGACCGGATGTAGTGCGGCCATCGACGTCCAGAATCAAGTGCACCGCATACTTTTCATCAATGCGATGCGAGGGATCCAATATCTCTCGCAGCACTTCCTGAGCTTGTCCCTTGTACTTTGCAAAGGTGCCGGAGAGCTCTGGACCGACATTGCCAACTCCCGAGTTGCCGGCTTTATGGCATTGCGCGCAAGTGGCTTCGACAAAAATGCGTTCTCCAATTTGTGGTGAGCGACCCCTCAGCCCTTGCTCGAGTTGATCCTGGAAGTCCTGTGGCGTCCAAGCTTGGACAAAGGATCGATTGCTCCCGATGGGGTCCTTGGGTTCCGTCGGTGCTTTCATCCACGCATCCAGGTCCTCCACGACTACCATGACACCGTACATCCGCATCCAATGTCGGGGGAACGTACAGACATAGGGGTATTCACCGAGCTCGGTCGGAGCGGTAAACGTCAGTCTCGCTTGGGAGAACGCGGGGACCATATCGGTAGCAAAAAGCACTTTCTCGCTATCTGGGACATACTGCTTTCCGTTTTGCCCACCCTGTGGCCCAACCTCCAATCCGGCGTCCGCAACCTCCTTCAGAGCTCCGGGCATGGTCACCACAAAGTTGTGGGGCATTAAATCATCGTTGATCAGCACCACTTGAACCGGACGTCCAGCCTCGACGGCGAAGTAGGGTGTGTCGTAGCGCATCTCTTCTTCGATCGTGTGGACGCGAATGACACGCACAGCAATCTCACGCAATTTCGCTCGATAGGCTTGTGCAAGCTCGCGAGGAAAGAGAACCAGTAGCTCATCTACCAACTGCATCGAATCCAGGAAACTGTCTTCTGTTCTGTTCTCAGCTGGCGTCTGTTCCGCGATCTCCAGCAATTGATCGGCGATTTGGCGGCCTGCTGCTTCTCCGCGAAATGAGGCGGGAATCGACAAGAGCGTGCGGACCGACTCGGCCCGCAAGCGATCGTTACTCACCAAGGGAGCCACGCGCTGAAAGGTCTCTTGTTGTCCATTGGGAATTGCTGACAGCGCCGCAATTGCGGCCGCTCGAACTTTGACGTCGGTTGCGTCCAGGAACTTCATGACCGCCGCGTGCAGGCCGCTTCGTATTTCCGCCGACGGAATCAGTGAAACCGCCTTGAGAGCGGCAGTCTCTCGCCCTTGTTGATTGGCTAAACTCCAGGCTAGGCTCGCATTCGGTAAAGTCAGCAGCGCGGCGAAACCGACCGATGACAAGAGTTCACGTTCTGACTTGGCCATTTGCAAAAGTAGTTCGCTTTGCTCCTGCAAGGAATCCGCGGGTTGCGCGAGCAGCATCTCGGACAATGTCCGCAAGGTGCGGGGATCACTGGGCGTGTCTTCCGTTAGTGTCTGCAAAGCCTGAACCAGCTCCACTACCGGCGTAGAGCCGTTGGTTTGAACCATGTCGGCCAAGGCTTGGTCTCGGTAAGACCGCGACATGCCTTCCCGAGAAAGAATCGCCGCAAAGACCGGCAGAAATTTAGGATCCCCAGTATCCGTTTCGATCGCCAATAGCTGCTCGTTGCTCAGCCGCTGCAATTGGTAGGCTACAACCCGCGGACTCTTATCGAGGAAAATTCTGGGTGGCTTGATCTTGGGCGCTTGACCATTGTGGTCATGTTGCGCCATGGCAGCGGTGGGGGAAATTGCGATAGTCAACGCAGCAATCAGCAACAAACTCGGGCGAAGCATGGGCGACCTCTTCCAACAGAGAGTACAGATGGAACCAACGATCTACCGGCTGGAGTCTATTGCTCGAAAGTACGCATGGCTTCATCCAGCGTGTATTCCAAGTACTCGTCCGTATCGTGTTCCAACACGCCCAAAGCGACTTCTACCACTTCATCACTGGGTTCCATGAATGTCAAAGCTCTGACTGCTTCCAATCGGACTCGCGGATGCGAGTCGGCGACACGTGCCCGCAGCAATTCCAAAGGGTTGTCGACCTGGTCCAGCCAGAACGATAAAACGCGGACCGCTGCCGCACGTGCTCTGTGGTCATCGCTGCTCAATAGACGCTTGAGCAGGTCTTGTTCCACTACATTTTGCGTCTGGTACACCCACAGGCCTTCCAGCAAGTGATGTTGCAGGTCGGGCGTTTGGCTGTCCAATTCCTCAATCCACTTTTTTGTGGCGGCGATCACCTGGTCGCTAGGACGGGCTGCCAACTCGCGACGAACCATGTAGCGGATGCGATCCTCTTTGCTCTTGAGTAACTCCAGCAGAGTGGCGATCGGCTCGCCAGCAATTTTGGGCACCTCAACCAACGGGCGTCCTGGATAGGTCACTCGCCATATACGACCATGGCTATGATCTCGATTGGGTTCTCGCAGATTGTGCTGCAAGTGGCCTATCAAGGCGTTGTGCCAGTCGACGATATACAAAGAACCGTCTGGGGCGAATTGCACGTCCACGGGGCGGAAGTTTCCATCTTCACTGTAAACGAGTGGATCGACTTCGGTTCCTTGAAAACCCGATTCTTGCTCGACCACGCGGTGGTTGAGAACAGCCCGATCTCCGATGCAGTTGGTGACTAGCCAATTGCCTTGGGTCTCGGGCGGAAAATGGCTGCTGGAAACGATTTCGCAGCCGGCCAATGGTCTTGTGCGTTTCTCATAAAAGGTCGGAAAGCGGTAGTCAGGATCACCACCGGTTTGCTCCGCCAGTCGTCGATGTTGCGATCCTCCGGGGTGCTTCCGTGGATAGTCAATGCGTCCAGAGAGAGGAGCTGCCCAATAACTAAATCCCGGCGAAGCGTCACCAATGAAGTCCTGGCCCCAATAATCAAAAACATGCCCCCAAGGATTCGCAAAGGCGAAGTTGACATGCACGCCAATCTTCCTGGATTTCGGGTGATAGCGCCAAATCCCCGCCTCGTGTAGTCGCGTCAAGCCGTAGGGACTTTCCACTTGCGAGAACTTGAAAGTGCCTTCTTGAAAGTACAGATTGCCGCCGGGGCCCCAAGTGAAAGCCGCTAAACCATGGTGGGTATCCGCAGAGTCGAAGCCGACCAAGCGGCGGTAACGAATGTCCGCATGATCGTCGCCGTCGGTATCCTGCATAAACAGAATGTCCGGTTGTTGGGCCACATAAACCCCGTCGCCGGCGATCTCAAAACCCGTGGGCTGGTGCAGGCCATCCGCAAACACCTTGCATTCGTCGGCCTTACCATCCTGGTCATGATCCTCAAATATCAACAGCTTGTCGTTGAGTACGGTTTTGGGTTTCCAGTGCGGATAGGAAGGCATAGTGGCTACCCAGAGTCTGCCTTGGTTATCAAAGTCCAAGGCGACCGGATTTGCCAACTCGGGAAATTCTTCTTCCGAGGCGACCAATTGAATCTCATAACCGGCCGCCAGCTTGAAGAGCTTTTGTTGCTCGGCCGCTGTCAAATAATCCAGCGAACCGAGTTTCCCCAGCTTGGCTTGCTTGTCGTCTGGTCCGCCAACGTTACTACGCGGTTCGATGAAGGGCAGCGTGTTGCTGTCGTCGACTTCTGCCGTTACGTCTTGACCGGAAGCCAGAGCCCAGATCCGTTGGTCGCGATTGGCAGTCATCTGATCAAGAACCACACGTTCACGTTCCATCACGTCGCGATTGTTGTAGGTGCCCGTCCCGTCTTCGCCGGCTAGTCCTCGGTCTCCGTAGATGGAAAATCCATTGACTGCTCGATAACGATGCCACCAATGGAAATTCTTGTCATCAATCTCGAGTTTTAGTTGGCTGCTGAGCAATGGATCTAAATCGGCTGTGCATTCTCCGAATAATGCCTTCATGAAAATGGGAGCCAGCGCCTGGTATCCGGCTTCATTCAAGTGACAGCCGTCCAGCGTCAGTCTTCGATCGGCTTCTTCGAACAACTGTTGTGTCGGTGTGAACAGATCTACGAATCCGACTCCGGTTACTTGAGCAATGTTGGCTAGTGCACGTGTATATTTCTGCAAGCGTTGATTGTGCTCAGTTCCATCAGGCAGATTGGGATCCCCCGTGTTCTCAAAAGCGATCGGGGAGACCAGCACAATGCGAGGTGGACCTTTGCCGCTGTAGTCAGCAGCTTTTGTCTCCTCGACCAACCGCCGCATTTCCTGCTGGAATGCCGCCAGTCCTGAGTCGCCAGCAAACGACTCATTGAAGCCAAAGAAGAAGAGCACCACCGAGGCCGCCGAGTGTTTGAGGTGGCTTTCCGGACTGCCGAAATTCTTCGAGCGAATCCTCAATGAGGGCTCATCACCTGGGAAGCACAGGTTGCGAACGGTGAGTTGCTTATCTGCGAATTGGCTGTGCAGCAGCACTTCCCAAAAATTGTGGTGCTGCATCCGTTCTCCGAGCTCGTTGCCCACCAGGCAAATATGATCACCCGCTTGCAATTCCAGTGTGGGTTCTTGTGCCAGGCCATGCGGCGCCAGCGGATATATGGAAAGGCACAAGAGAGTCGCCAGGGCGAGAGCCTGCAAATTCATGGATTCTCCTCGGTCAACAAAGCGGGTGTGTTCGGGGTTGGCCGTAAGTCCAAGCGAAGCTCGGCAATAGCCGGTCTATGGGGGGCCCCTGGGCCTGTTGACAAATGGTTATGGGTATCTGCGACGAACTACCGTGCTGATCGTCGCACTAGCAGGTTAAGGCAAGCAGGAACGGCAAGCAAGCTCGCGACTCTTTTCTGGTATCAACTTCTAGTTTTTCAAGGTTAAATTAATCGCTCCAAGCTCCGGTTGCATGGCCATTTCGAGCGGTGCAAGTTCAACCATGAATGACCGCTCGAGGTGTGAATGGAGTTAGCCTGGCGCTGGATCCGCGAAACCCTCGAGGGCACGCAAGGTTGCCGCCCTGGGCACCGGGGTTGGCCAATAGAAGTTCGGGAGGCGCTCGATAGAGTTGGTTAGCGACGATGATGAGCGCCTTAGCGCGCGATCAGTCTTTCGTCGTGCGCACAATCAGCAGCATCGTTTCGAGGCTGGATGAGCCTTCGACTGAGGGCGGCGGCAAGCTGCCAAAACCTTGGCTCCGCGCTTCGGAGGACACATACCGAGTTGGCCGCTTCAAACCGGAAATGCTCGTATCACGACCGTTTGGAGTATTGATGGAGAGCGGCGCTGCGAACTTCTCGTTGACGGCGAATCGCTTTCCGGTACTGCGAGCGATTGTCCGCATGAGACGCGTATCGGGACCATCAAAAGCCAAGTCCAAAGCAACACGCGGGAAGTTCATCTGATCGGCATAGATTTGGTCGAGTGCAGCCCCCAAGTCGTCTATGGACGCGCGGAGAAAATAGATCTCGGCGTTCTGGGCAGCCTGCCCGTTGGCTTCGGTTACCGTCATCCGCGACTCTGCAATCGCCTCTTCGACGCGTTCATCTCCGAGTATCGGAGAATTCTCGGCAATGCCAGCTTGAGCCAGAATTCGTTGCAAAACATTTTGCTGTGCGGCCGTTTGTGTCATTTCGACATCCACGACCAGCAAATAAGTCATTCCAAAACCCAACTGGCTGACATATTCAACTGGTTGTTGATCCGCGGCAGACGCGTCTTCAGGCTGCGTTTGAACCTCGGTTTGGTCCTTGGGTGTTTGAGCCAGCCCGCTAGCGGAGTCGAAGGGATTGGCGCCTTCGGCTTCCTGCAGATCCGGCGAAGAACCCTGTGGGGGCTGTGTCGCAAGCTCGCTTCCACTCGGTCGGTCGGTTTTCAAAGAGTCCGAGAGCAAACCTGAAAGGGAAAGTAGCAGCAAAATGGATGCTGCCAAAGCAACCAAGGCAAACACAGGACGGGACCATGAGCGGACTGTCGAAGCTGCCGCAGGGATAATCTGTTCGCGGTCTGGTTCCGTGGCTGAATTGGCGTTTGCTGCTTGTTCCGCCTCGGCTCGAGCGGCTTTTGCCGCTTCCGAAATGGCCATAACACGCGAGCTGAAGCCCTTTGATAGCCGAGGCTGCAACTGAGATTCCGAGGCGAAGTGTTCTTTCAGCAGTCGGCTTGTTTGCCGCAATTCGGTCAGGCGTGTGCGGACGGACTCTTCGCGCTCAAGTTCTTGTTCAACTTGTCGCGATTCTTCGCTGCTGAGTTGGTTGTCGAGATAACCGCTCAGCAACTCGTCTAGTCTTTCGCCATGAAGTGGCATAGATGCCGCCCTCAGCCCTCAGTAAACCAAACCCATATCGTTCCGACTCTGGTGCACTCGGAGCTGGCATCGAGATCGCCCTTCTAAAGGCTGATCGATGGGACGCGGAGGCACCATTTCTGAACTACAAGCCTCGGTATCCGCAAATCGCTCACGAAGCGAAGACCCCACCAGATTTGCGGGGTTCACGTGCGAATGGTCTCACGCTCGTTTCCGATGAATCCGATCGCATCGAATCCTGCGAGCGATTTGTTGAATCTCGAGGTCGCGACCCTCGAAATATCGAGCATCGCTGAACTTCGGATGTTATAGCATCGCGATCGGTTCCCAAACCATGTTAATGGATCGTGATTTTTTCTCGCGGAAAGGTAAATCTTTGGGTACGGCACACCCACAGGAGGGGTTCCGGGCTAGTCTTCTAGAGGATGCGTCGAGCTGGATTCGGGTATTTCGGTGGCGGAACGGCAGCTTCTGGAGTCCAAAAAATGCGACAGTATGAGGTGGGCCGCCAGCCGATCCAGGCGACTCTTTTTTTTCTGATGCCCTAATCCCGAGTCCTGTAGAAGCCTGCGCGCCTCGCGGGTGGAGAATCTCTCGTCGTAGAAGCAGCAGGGCAGACTGGTTGCATTTGCCAGCCGTTCCGCAAATTTTCGGACTTCTTTGGATTTTTGGCTTTCCTGGCCATCGCAGTGGATCGGTAGCCCAATCACCCAGCCAACCAGATTTTGCGAAGCTACCAAATCACGGAAATAAGCGTCGTCGAGTGCAGGGCTTCTACAAGCGTAGGTGTCGTAGGGTGTCGCCCAAGTTTGTGAGGGATCACAGGTGGCGATACCGATTCGGACAGTCCCATAATCGATACCGCCCAGCCGTCCTTCCCTTGGCACTTGGGCCTGATCGAATTCAAGAGAAGCGTTATTTCCTGCCTTTAAGTCGGCCGCAGGCGCATGCCTTTTGTCCTGATCGCTATTGGCCTGTTTACTTTTGTTCATGCTATCCAGTGTCGCCGAGTGGGTGCGATTGAGCAACATCTCCGCATGGATTTACAAGCACGAAGCGCCAGCAAGTTTGTACTCGATGGCGACCGAAACTCGCTCGATCGCTCGCGCTTCTTGCTTGTATTTTCGGGAGAGCCGCTCGACACCAAACGCTGCACAGCGTTGCCTGAAAGGGTGCGACAAACCCGTGGGCGACATGCAGCGTTACACCTCGTGGCGGCCAGCCGTGCAAGGATGTTGCGGACTCATAAGCAACCCGTGTGCGGGCCGTCACCGACGTTCGTCCGCAGGGCCAGACAACATGGCAACCCCGGGCGACGCTGCCTTCGGCGGAACCGAAGTCGCTTGCCCGGGGCTGGTATGTTGCGCCGCCTACGGGGCAAAAGCCTTCGAGCTTGTATTCATCACACCGATGGCATTCGAACCTTGCGC
>JANSWS010000077.1 GCA_024743355.1 bacterium | reverse complement strand
TTGGGAGCCGCATCGGCATGGTGGGCATCTTGGCGTCCAGATTGCCGTCCGGGTTGACGCGAAACGTCCACGTAACCTCACCTCCTGAGTCAGAGACGGCGAGCGTACCACCATCATTGGTCAGCGCAATGCCATTGGGGCGCTGAAGTCCGCTGTCCACGGTTGTCACTTGGCCCGAATCGATATGGATCCGCGATACTTGTTGCGATTTCGTCTGCGTAATATAGATCCATCCATCCGAGGTGACGGCTAAATCGTTGGGTACAACATTCGCCGCAACCAGCGACTTCTGGCCGGTTGCGGTATCGATAGCGACCAACTGCTGACTCGCACCCTGGCAGGCATAAAGCTTGCCGTTCGGTCCGAATGCCATGCCGCTGACAGCTTCTTTGGCGATGATCTGCCGACTACCGTCGGCAGCGTTCAGACGATAGATGGCGGGCGCCTTCATATCCGAGAAATAGAAATTGCCTTCGGCGTCGCTACAAGCAGCGTCGGCAAAGCCCAGACCATCCGCAACCAGTTCCCAACCCTCACCGGGAATGAGCAGATTGAGCAGCGTCAGGTCTCCACGCAGGTCGTCCTGAGTGTCCAGTTTCGGTGTGTGTTTTTCCGTGCGCCATAGCCACCGCATCGCGTCTGGAAAGCGTGAGCTTCCGTAGTCGGCGTTATGGGCGTAGCCCTCGGCCCAATCGAAGCGGACATCATAACCCATGTATTGCAGTGCGGATGCCATGCGTTGGTTAGCCCAGGGCCAACTACCAAAGGCATTATCGATATCGCCGCTGGTGTCGGCCATGTAAACGCGAATGGGCTTGGGCTCTGTCTTGCGGAGCAGGGCCGGATAGACGTTGCCCCCACGAAGATTGGTGAAGCTTCCCACGTTGGAGTACACCTTGCCAAATTGGTCGCTGCGTTCCCAAGCCACCGTAAATGCACATATCGCGCCGGAGCTGGAGCCTCCGATGGCTCGCAGTTCCGGAGACTTTGAGATGTTGTAGCGCGATTCGACCTCAGGCAAAATTTCTTCCAGCAGAAAGCGACTGTAACGATCGCCCAGGCTGTCATATTCGAAGCTGCGATTGGACGCACCCCGCCGCGCCGGTTGTGACGGGTCGTTGCCGGGGTCAATGAACACGGCAATGGTCGTTGGCATCTCGCCACGGGCGATGAGATTGTCGAAAACGACTGGAATCCGCCAGCGTCCCTGGATATCCCGCATCCGTTCGCCATCTTGGAAAACCATGATGGCTGCCGCTTCGTCCTCTCGATATTGAGCCGGTACATAGATGGCCCACTTGCGCGTGGTTCCTGGAAAGATCTGGGACTCCCACTCCGGCATCTCGAGCACTTGCCCATGCGGCACATCATCCTTGGGCAAGGCGTCCGGGTGGGGTTGCCATTCGGGGCGGGTAGCGGTGGAGGCGATGTGAGTCGATTCGGAATCCTCCGACCACAGCCACCGCAGCGCCGAGGGAAGCACCTCGCCTGCCGCTTGTCCGCTATGCCCACCATCGGTCATTTCGAAGCGGTAGTGATAGCCCGCGAATTGCAAGGCGGCGGCCATGTCATGATTGGCCAGTGGCCAATTGCCGTGCAAGTTGTTCAGGTCGTCTCGGCCTTCCTGTAGGTAGACTTTGATCGGTTTGGGCTGATCCTTCGTCTTGCGGATTAAGCCAGGGTAGGCCCAGCCTCCGCGGATATTCGTGTAGCTGCCAATGTGGCTCAGTACCTTGCCAAATTGATCCGGTCTCTCCCAGGCTGCTGTAAATGCGCAGATGCCTCCCGATGAAATACCGCATAAGCCGCGATCCTCCGGCTGCCGCGAGACATTCAGTCCCTGCAGAGCAACCGGCAAGAACTCGTCGACCAAAAAACGAGCATACCGATCACCCAACGAATCGTATTCAAAGGAACGGTTGCTGCGGCTCTGGGCCCCTTGTCTAGTAGCTTGCACGGTACCGGGATTCACGAAGACAGCAATGGTTACCGGCATCTCCCCCCGGTGAATCAAGTTGTCAAAAACGCTGGGGACGCGGAAGGGACCTTTCGGGTTGGCATAGTTCTTGCCATCCATGAAAACCATCAGTTTGGCAGGTTCTTCCGGACGGTACTGCGCCGGGACATAGACACTGTACTCGCGGGTTGTGCCGGGAAAAATCTCGCTGGAAGCGAATTCACCAGAGGTGACCTTTCCTTGCGGAACTATCCCGGGCTCTACAGCCTCCGAAGATCCCAGCGGAGTATCATGTGCCGTGTCTTGCGCCGGTAGTAAGTTGCAAGGGATGGCGGCGAGTAACAGCAGCCAGCTGAAGTGCGCAAAGAAACTCGTACACGAGTGGGAGTAGAACAAAGGCATTGCAGACGATCTCCGAAGGGGGGGCGATGCGGGAGATTTGGGGGATTCTAGCAAGGAGAATCATACCACGTTTACCGTGTCAGCCTACACTAGCAGCAAGTAGGCTCGTAGCAAGCTCCGCCCTGCAAGTAGGCTCGTAACAAGCTCCGCATGCGGAATGGAAAGTGAAAGCGAAGCCGCGTGATCAAAACAGCGATGCGGAGCGATGTTACGGCCGGAGTGCCGCCGCAAGCGACCTCGGTATGCCCTCAGCACCCCGATGGCCGTGGGCAGATTCCATAGGGCGCTTCCAGCAGCAATCAACATGGTCACGATGGATCCAACCCGTGCCATCAATCCAAAGCCCAATACCGCCTCTGGGATCGCCGCCGTTCACCGTTACTATCCGGGTACTTCCAATCTCCTGGGGAAACACGTCCACTCCGGCCGTAACGGCACTTCGCACTGGGCGGCTGTGTTTCACGGCTGCGCCCGACCGTACGCTTGCTCAGGTGCTCGTTGGTTACGAGCCTACAGCAGCAAGTAGGCTCGTAACAAGCTCCGCTTAAGGAATTGAAAGGTCGGAACGAAGCTACGCAATCAAAACAACGATGCGGAGCGATGTTACGGCCGGAGCGCGGCCGCAAGCGACCTCGGTATGCCCGCAGCACCCCGATGGCCGTGGGCAGATTCCATAGAGCGCACCCAGCAGCAATCAACATGGTCACGATGGATCCAACCCGTGCCATCAATCCCAAGCCCAACACCGACTCTAGGATCGCCGCCGTTCACCGTTACTATCCGGGTACTTCCAACCTCCCGCAGAAACACATCCACTCCGGCCGTAACGGCACTTCGCACTGGACGGCTGTATTTCAACAGTTGCACCCGAAAGTGGATTTGCTCGGGTGCTTGCTTGTTACGAGCCTACAGCAGCAAGTAGGCTCGCAACAAACTCCGCTTACGGCATTGAAAGGTGAGAACGAAGCTAAGCAATCAAAATAAACTCAATGGCGGATGATCACTTGTTGGCCTGTGGCTGCTGTTGCTTGGCGGCAGCGGCTTTGTTTCTGGCCGCTTTCCGCTTTCCAGCATTTCCCGTCTTGGGTGCCAGATTCTCGGTCGGCATGGGCGCCTCAATCGCTTCTCGCCATGCCGCCAGCTGGGCGTAAAGCCTCTCCGCGATTTCAGGCTGCGATTTGGCGAGGTTGCTGGATTCACCGATGTCCTCCCGCAGGTTGTAAAGCTCGAGTGCTCCATCCTCGAGAAACTCCATCAGCTTCCAATCCCCTTGCTGGATAAGACTGACTGGCGTCGTCCTCCATTTACCTGGTCCGGCCCCGAGATAGCCAGGAAAATGCTGGAAGATGGCATCACGTTGGAGTTGTGTTTGTGCACCGCGAAAAAGCGGCAGCAGACTCTCGCCATCCAGCTGGTGGTCTGGCGGCGGAGCATTGGCTATCTCGAGGAACGTGGGATAGATGTCGACATGAATCGAAGGAGCATCGCATTGACTGCCCGGCTTGATGGCACCTGGCCAGCGCACCAAAAAGGGTACTCGTGTTCCGCCTTCGTAGAGACTGCCCTTGCCACTTCGCAGGGGTGCATTGTCGGTGACATCACCGTCTTGTTTAATTCCCTCACGCACGTAGCCACCTACGCCTCCGTTGTCACTGGTGAAGATCAAGACGGTGTTTTCACTCAGATTCAAATCGTCCAAAACCTGCATGATGCGTCCTACACTATCGTCGACGGACGCGATCATGGCTGCGTAGACCGGATTATGGTGTCCTGCGGAAGGTGGCTTCTCTTTGAAATACTCGATCTTTTCAGGCTTGGCTTGATAGGGTGAGTGCACCCCGAAATGCGGCAGATACAGAAAGAACGGTTCGGCTTGGTGCCTGCGAATAAAGTCCACGGCCTTGTCAGTGAGAAAATCTGCCAGGTACTGATTTTCCGGATACTCGACTTCGGGAATGGTGGTGAATTGAAAGTGTCTACCAGAAGTTACGATCGCTTCGTCGAAACCACGCTCCTGCGGAAGGAATTTGCCCTTCTGTCCCAAGTGCCATTTGCCAAACATACCGGTAACGTAGCCAGATCTTTTGAGTTGCTGGGCAATAATCGAGCGGTCCAGCGGCAAATCCGTGACATTATCCACGGGTCGCAAAGGTCGTGATTTCCAATTGAATCGATCAATGCCGCCCACGGTATAGGTACCGGTTCTCGCGGCGTACTGACCACTCATCAAAGCCGCCCTGGTCGGCGCACAATTCTGACAATGATGATGATTCGTCAGTTTCATACTTTGCGTGGCCAGACGATCGATATGCGGCGTCTCGTAGTAACCGCTTCCGTAGCATCCCAAATCGGTGAATCCCAGATCATCGGCCATGATGAAGACGATGTTGGGGCTATCGTCTGCGGCAAACGCCACGTTTACTGGCGACAAGCCATGCAGCATACTCAAACCGAACGTCAACACGGCAATCACATGGCATCTCATAGCATTCTCACGGGGATGTTTTGACGGAATCGGATTCACTCTTTGAGCGCAGCATCGACAGTCAGTCGAGGCACTTACCAACTTGAATCGGGCTTGGCTATTCTACCTGTCGGCCGCCGAGTTTGCTCGATTCCGAGTGCTTCTCATGATTTAGATTCTTTCCGAGACGCGAAGAGAACTAAGGCTGCCGCCAAGCCGACAAAGCGAACCGCGGCTAATACGGGTCAACAGCAAGGCGGCTATTGGTTTTCCGAAACCTTGCCTATCAGCCCTACGCATAAAGTGGGCCCAACCCGGGCTCAAATTCATGGGAATTTCCAGGCGGGAAACGAATGCACTCGAAATCGGGCGAAGCCTGCCAGTTTTCGATACAATGGAATCTCATCGCTTTAAGATTTCGTAAGCCCACCCCAACACCCGCCGTCCTATGAGCCAACCGCGCGTCTACCCACGCAGCATCATGGGCGTCCATGTCGCCTCTGCTGTAAGCCTGTGCCTGTCCATCATTCTCAGCTGCCCGCAAGCTGCCGCTGAAGACGTGAATTACGAGCAAAACATTCAGCCTCTGCTCGCCGAAAAGTGTATCGCCTGCCACGGCGCGGTGCGACAAGAAGCAGGATTGCGTTTGGATCATGGCAAGTGGATTCGCGAGGGTGGTGACAGCGGCAACATTCTAGAACGCAATACAGGCAGTGATGCGGATCCCGCGCAGGCCAGCATTCTGCTTGAACGCGTTTCCACCGATGACGCATCCATGCGAATGCCTCCGGAGGGTGAAGGCCTGCCTCTGACTGCGGAGCAAATCAGCTGGCTGTCCGCGTGGATCTCTGCCGGTGCTCCCTCACCTGAAGACGAGCCCATGCCCGTTCGACCGGATGAGCATTGGGCGTTTCAACCTCCAGAGCAAGTGGAGCTCGCGGATTTTCAAATCGACGGTCATGGCCAGAACGCAACTGTGGCGAGTAATCCAGTCGATATTTTGCTACTGGCCAAGTTGCAGGCAGCGGGAATTCGGCCCTTGCAAGCAGCCGAGCCGCGGACTCGACTCCGGCGGCTCTACTACGATCTCATCGGCTTACCACCCACAGTCCAACAACAATCGGCTTTCGAAGCAGACCCCTCGCCGGCAGCCTGGTTGGAAACCGTGGATCGTTTGCTGGCGGACCCCCGATACGGCGAACGCTGGGCTCGCCACTGGATGGATGTATGGCGTTATAGCGACTGGGACGGATACAAAGATCAAGTCCGCGGCAGTCAACCGCACATCTGGAGATGGCGTGATTGGATCATTGAATCCTTGAACGCCGGTAAAGGCTACGACCGCATGCTGACCGAGATGCTTGCTGGCGACGAAATTGCTCCGCAAGACCCCGACGTCTTGAGAGCCACAGGTTTTTTGGCACGCAACTATCATCACAGCAATCGTAACATCTGGCTGGACGCCACCGTGGAACACACGGCTAAGGCGTTCTTGGGACTAACCATAAATTGCGCTAAATGCCACGACCACAAATACGATCCCATCAACCAGGAAGAATACTACGCATTTCGCGCCATCTTTGAACCTCATCAAATCCGCGTAGACCGTGTCCCAGGCGAAGCTGATACGAAGAAGGCCGGCATCCCCCGTGCCTACGACGCCGACTTGGACGCCGCGACCTACGTTTTCTTGGGTGGTGACGAGAAGAATCCACAGCAAGATCATGCAATTGCGCCTGCATCCCCGAGTATCCTCAACCTACCTTTCTCAGTTCAAGAAGTAACCTTGCCGGACGCTGCGGCATTTCCAGCGCTCCGAGATTTCGTGCAACGCGAAGAAATCCATGCGGCAGAACAGAAGCTGGCCCAAGCCAGGAGTAACGCGTTGACAATGCAGGGCAAAGAGAGCCAGCCTGCGCAGCTGGAGTTGGAGATAGCTGAGCAACAGATTTGTGTCGCGGAAGCAGAACTAGTTTCGCTTCGGACACGCTGGTCCGCTGACAAATTGCTGCATGCCAAGCGGGCTCCCAGCACACCTCAAGCATCTCTCGATGCCGCGAAAGCCGCAGCCGTGGCCGCCGAACAGAATGAGAGAATCCAACAGGCGGTGCTAGCTGTTTTGCAAAAGCAGAACGCTTTGACTACGGCTGAAGCCGCGCTTGCTTCGGTACCATCCGCCGATCCGCAGGCCACCGCCGAAAGCACACCCAGTGAAACGCAGCGAAAGGCGGTCGAACAAGCCGGCAAGGACTTGGAACAGGCTCTGGCCAAACTGACGGAAGCTCGCAAACCGCTCAGCGAAGACGCGAGCTATCGTCCAGTCGGAGAAGCCTTTCCCAAACGTAGTAGTGGTCGACGGTTGGCTTTGGCACGCTGGATTACAGATGCGCGCAATCCCCTCACGGCCAGAGTGGCCGTCAACTACATTTGGATGCATCACTTTGGCGAACCCTTAGTAGCCAACGTATTTGATTTCGGTCTGCGCTCCGCCGAACCCGTCCACCGCGAGTTGCTGGATTGGTTGGCCGTGGAACTCATGCGGCACGACTGGAACCTAAAGCACATCCATCGACTGCTGGTCACATCTCAAGCTTACCAGCGGGCATCAAGTTCTCAGCCTGCGGAGCAGATGGCGACTGCCAAACAAGTCGATCCAGACAACAGGCTTCTGTGGCGGATGCCAGTGCGTCGGCTGGATGCCGAAGTCATTCGCGACAGTATTTTGTTCGTGGCAGATAGCCTGGACTCACGGCTTGGCGGCCCAGAAATCGATTTTCATGAAGGTGAAAAGAATTATCGTCGGAGCATTTATTTCCAGCATGCTTACGAAAAGCAGATGCCCATGCTGGTAATTTTCGATGCCGCTGCCCCTAACGAATGCTATCGCAGATCTCAAAGCATCGTGCCGCAACAGGCTCTGGCTCTGTCGAACAGCCAACTGGCGTTGGACCAATCGCGGATTCTGGCAAGCAGAATGGTTTCCGATCTGCAGGCAGTTGCCGACTCACCGCTGGAAGAGAGTCGGCGATTCATTCAAACAGCTTTTGAAATACTGTTGAATCGCAAATGCAGTCCAGAAGAACAGCAACTGTGCCTGCGCTTTCTGGAGCAACAGGCCGCCATGTTGGGCTCAGCTACCCTGAGTCCGTCTCAAGATCAGGAAAATCAGCACACCGCCGCAGCTGAGGATCCCAACCTGCGGGCCCGAGCCAATTTGGTCCACACGCTGATGAATCACAATGATTTCGTAAGCCTTCGCTAGTAGGTTCGGTGATTTTTGCATCGCAGCCGTGCCGCCCGCCAAAGTTTCCCTCTCAGGATCAAAGCCATGTACAACCCAATTCCTAGCTCGCTGCAGCGACGTGCTTTTCTTTCCGAATTGGGCATGGGGTTTGGCAGTATCGCTCTGGCGGCCATGCTGCAAAACGATGCGCAGGGCCAGGGAAATCCGAGTCTGGAAGATGCTGCTTTAAATTTTGCCCCCAAGGCGAAAAGTGTTATTTGGCTGTTCATGATTGGCGGCGCCAGTCACATGGAAACGTTTGACCCAAAACCAGCCCTCAATCGCTTCGCCGGAAAAACTATTGAAGAGACTCCACTGGCGAATGTCCTTCAATCTCCATTCCTGGAGAATGAGCGGGTGGTTGCCTTCGACCCTAACAACGGCTTCATTCGCAAAGAAATCTTTCCTCTGCAGGTGGGTTTTCGACCTCGCGGGGAGAGCGGATTGGAGATCAGCGATTGGCTACCGCATTTGGGGGACTGTGCGGATGATCTGTGTGTGGTCAGGTCCATGTGGACCGAGGATAGCAACCACGGAGCACAGCTCCAGTTTCACACCGGACGTCACCGCGTCGACGGTTTCTTTCCAACCATTGGCGCCTGGGCCAATTACGGGCTTGGCTCTCTAAACAACGAATTGCCAAGCTTCGTGGTGATGGGGCAGCCCGTAGCCGACTGTTGCGGAGGAAGAGAATGCCATCGCGCCAACTACCTGGGACCAAAATTCGACGGCATTCCGCTGGACCTGGAGGGTGAAACCCCTCTGGCTTATGCCAAGCCTCCAACCGATGTGCTGCCCGCGGAACAGGCCGGTGAGTTCGAACTGTTGCGACAACTGAGTTCTGTCGCCGCCAGACAATATCCAGACGACGAACAATTGCGGGCTCGCATTCAGGCTTACGAGTTAGCCTACCGCATGCAAACCGCGGTACCCGAGGTCGTGGATTTACAGGACGAGTCCGCGACAACGCGGCAGCTCTACGGTGTGGATGATAAAGAAACATCCCGTTTTGGACGGCAGATGCTGACAGCCCGTCGGCTGGTCGAAAGAGGCGTTCGTTTTGTGCAAGTCTATCATGGCAGCAACGGTGGAGCAGGGCAGTGGGATAGCCACAAAGGCTTGAAGGCTGGGCATTCGAAGCTCTGTCGGCAAATCGATCGGCCCGTAGCCGGATTGCTGAAAGATTTGAAGCAGCGTGGCCTTTTAGACGAAACGCTGGTGGTATGGGCAACGGAATTCGGCCGCACCCCCGGCTCACAACACAGCGATGGCCGCGACCATCACCCCTTCGGCTTCAGTATCTGGATGGCCGGCGGAGGTGTGCGTGGCGGGATCGCGCACGGGGCCACCGATGAACTCGGGTTCCATGCCGTAGAAAACCGGCACTATGTCACGGACGTACACGCTACCGTGCTGCACCTATTGGGACTGAATCCGCGGACTCTCTCGCTGCCGGGCAGAAAACGCTTGGACAAGGAATTCGGTCACGTGATTCATCCCATCATTGCCTGACCTGAACTGCGTCATTTGAGCTAGGTCATTTGAGCTAGGTCATTTGAGCTAGGTCAACTGAGAGCAACGGTCGCAAGCCGTTGTTGAGTGGGCGGGAAATTCGCTGGCCTGTTTGGATGAGCACCAAGGCGACTCGGCGTTGGCGTCACTCCTCGGGTGCGGAATTTTCATCCACGGATGTATGGTCATGCACGATCAGCCATCCCGAGGGAAATTTACGCAAGACCAGAGTGAAATTACCGGCGGACTTTCCATCCAAGGCCCAACGCCCGAGCACCATAGCCGCCTCGGGTGCTAAGACTTGCACTTCGATGTCGCTAAAATTCAGCTTGCCCATGGCTTCGGGAGTCGAGTACTTATTCTTGTAACGCTCCAGCGTGCTTTGCCAGCTGCGGGTGGTCGATCCACCGGAGCTGAAGGTCAGCTGCTCCGACTGCCAATAGGTCTCCATAAAGCCATCAATGTCGCCCCGGTTCCAGGCAGATTGCTGCGCGGCAAGCAGTGCTTCAATAGCGGCCGCGTCCTCGGTATTCGACGGCAAGTCACTTGTCGATTCAACCTTCATCTCGGCTTGCGCGCGAACTTCGGCCAAGGCCTGCTCAGCCACAGCTCGCTGCTGTTCGGCCTCCATACGCGCGACTGCTACGGCTCGCTGCGTGATCACCGTCCTTTGCCACATGCCCAGCCCGATCGCACCACCAACAATTAGCAGCAGCAGTATGACCAGGAAACCGACGATGAATACAGCTGCCCAGGACTCGCTACCAGAGTGATCACGCAAGAGACAATTCCTCGAAACTATGGATTCAAAAATGGAGGGCCGGGCCCATGCTCAACTGGCTTCGCCACGGCTTAGCGGACCCCGTGTAGCTTTCGATTTTCTATTCTACTGTCGGCCTTTCCGGGGTGGCAAACAAAGCATCCGTAACACGCACGCAATGACGTGAGGATACGATCCATTAGCACACGATGGAACCGCAACAGCAACCCTGGTAAACTGCGGCGAAATCCGATTCCGCGAGAGTCGTACACTCGACTTTTCGGCGGAAACTGTGTGCGGCAATTCATAGTCCATCAAATACATTCTTGGCTTTCCCGAAGGCTATTGCTTCGCGCAGGATACCTGGAGGTAGCCGGGGAATTTCATCGAAAACCTGAGACTTCCGCAAAGGAACAAGTCATGGAAACCGCTGATCCCGAGCAAATTCGCAACCTATGTCTGTGCGGCCAATCTGGCTCGGGCAAAACAACACTTACCGAAAGGCTGTTAGCCGAAGCCGGAGAAATCAGTCGCATGGGTTCCGTGGCAGACGGCAACACGGTCAGCGACTTCACCGAACAAGAACGTCACTTCCAGCATTCTCTGCAACCAAGCCTGGTTCACTTCGATCACGAAGGACATCAGGTCAATATCATTGACACGCCTGGCATCTCTGACTTTATTGGCCACGCTATTGCTTGTTTCCCAGCGGTTGAAACCGTCGTGATCGTGATTGATGCAACGAAAGGGATCGAAAGTGAAACGCGGCGGCTGATGAAGGTCGCATCGGAGCGCAACCTTCCGCGTATGATTTTGGTCAACAAGATTGATCATACCGAGGCCAACCTGGAAGAGTTAACGGAGCAGATTCGCAATACCTTTGGCAACGTGTGCCTGCCCATCAATCTACCGACACCCGACTGTTCCGACGTGGTAGAAATTTTTGAAACGGATGCGCACGACGCGACCGCGTTCTCATCCGCCGAAGCCGCACACACGCAAATTGTCGAACAGGTCGTCGAGGTCGATGAAGCTCTCACGGAAAACTATCTGGAGGGCGGAGCCAATACGCTCGATCCGGACAAGTTGCACGATGCATTTGAGCGTGCATTGCGTGAAGGCCACTTGGTCCCCATCGTCTTCGCCTCCGCGACCAGTGGTGCCGGTATCAAGCATTTGTTACACGTAACGGCTTCGCTGCTGCCCAATCCACTGGAGGGCAATCCGCGGCCGTTTCTGAAAGGCGACGAGCGTTTAGTCACCGAATTTGATGCCAGCAAACCAACCATTGCGCATATTTTTCAAGTCATTAACGATAAGCACATTGGCAAGCTCGGTATCTTCCGCGTCCACCAGGGTTCGGTGAGGAGTAAGTCCGAGCTCTACATTGACGATTCCCGCAAGCCGTTGCGAATTGGCGGGGTCATGCGGCTGCAAGGCAAGATCCACAAGGAAGCGGAATACATTGGCCCAGGCGAGATCGGGGCCGTCGGCAAATTGGAAGAGATTCACTTCGATGGGGTACTCCACGACGGGATTACCACGGAAGAGCCTCCGCGTCTGCTGCCTTTGGATCTACCTAAGCCCATGTTTGGGTTGGCCGTCGAATTGAAGAGTCATGCGGACGAAACAAAATTTTCCACGGCCATGCATCGACTGCAGGCAGAAGATCCTTGTCTCATACTGGAACGTGTCGCGGCTACCAACCAGACAGTGTTGCGAGGCTTAGGAGAACTGCATCTGAGAATCGTCATGGAGAAGTTGAGTTCGCTGTACGGGATCGAACTTGTGACTTCTCCTCCCAAAATCGCCTACAAAGAGACAATCACGCAGCCCGCGGAAGGCCACTATCGACACAAGAAGCAAACGGGCGGCGCAGGGCAGTTTGGAGAAGTCTATCTGCGAGTAGCCCCCTTGCCCGACGGGCACCCTACCGGCTTCGAGTTTGAAAACAAGACCGTTGGGGGTTCAATTCCCAAGCAGTACATGCCGTCCATCGAGAAAGGTATCCGTCAGGTCTTGGCGGAAGGTGCCGTGGCTGGCTATCCCATGACCGGGATCCGGGTAGAAGTCTACGATGGCAAGCACCACGATGTGGACAGCAAAGAAATTGCTTTTGTAACTGCGGGAAAGAAGGCCTTTATTGACGCGGTTCGAAAGGCCGCGCCCGCTTTACTGGAGCCCTATGCCAATGTGGAAGTCTCCGTACCGAGTGCTTCGCTGGGCGATATCACCAGCGATATGTCGACGCGACGTGGACGAATTAACGATACGCAGATACAAGATGACACCTGCGTCATTAAGGCCACGGCGCCACTCGGCGAGCTGCAGACTTATGCCAATCAATTAAAAAGCATCGTCGCTGGCGCCGGCTCCTACACGCTGGAATACAGCCATGACGAAGCAGCTCCACCGCAAACTCAGCACGAACTGATGGCAGCCTTCAAGCCGCGGGATGACGAGGAATAATCCCGTCCCTGCTGTACTTCACGATTGCGAGTTTTGCCTTACGAGACTGCTGCAAAACCAAATAAGCGGGCCGCGGTTCCACCCAGAATTTTGGCCCGCTGACTGTCCGGCAAATGCTCCAGCAGCTGTATGACCCGCTGGCGGTAGGCGCGATAGCTGCCCCCGTCAGCTTGTGCATTGAAACCACCGCCATAAATCATGCGATCCGCGCCGTAGGCCTCGGTCAGCCGGCGAATGATGGGACGCACGTCTCGATGTGGGTAGCTATTCTGGTCGGGTAGCGAAGCAATTTTCATCACCGTGTTTGGATACTTGGACCAAGCTATGACTTGATCGTGCTCTTCGGTAGTTCCCTGCATCGGGCGTCCCAAATGATCAATAATCACGGTCGTTTCTGAAAACTCGCGGATCAGCGGCTCAAATCCCGGAGCATAGCGTGGTTCAAAATGCAGCTGCATCGCCAAGCCCAGCTCTGTCGCCGTCCGCCACAGCTCGCGTAGCTCTTGAGATCCGAAAGGCGGCAGGCGGTCGGGGGCGTACGCATGGACGCGAGCGGCCACGATCTGCCCGCTGTTTCGTTCCACCAGCGGCCGCATGCCGGCTACCGAACCCGGCCGATCGGCAAAGAACAAACAGGTGCCTTTTAGCCTCGAACCGCCGACTTTTAGACAATGCTCCAGATAGCGGTGGTCGTCTTGATAGGGCTCAGGATGAACCACGATGGCAAAATCCACGCCTGCCTGCTCCATGCAACGCAGCAAATGCTCAGGGGTCGCAGCCTCCTCCGGGCGATAGGGAGCCCGCGGATGGTAAGGGAAGCGTGCATCCGAGCCTGCGAAGCAATGCAGATGGGTATCGACAACGGGAGAAGCAGCACCATCGTTCAAGGCTGATTCCGCTGCCAGGAATGCTCGGTTGCAACATGAAACCGTCAGATGCGCAAGGACCGTACCTTGTACGAATTCTCTTCGTGACACATGCCCCATGGCAATTTCCTTTCTCAGTCCGCCGACCAAGTCGAACTCTGAATGCGAATTCCACTCAACACAGGTTGCCCCTGTTTGGGAATTAACTTTACATCCAAACGATTGGAAATTGCAACATTGGAGAATGTTCTCCGCACGCCTGCTGACACGTCCACCGGCAACTTCAAGTCCTCCTCAACTAATTCTCCCTGTATCTCGATGGAAAAAACTCGGTCTTCCGCCACAGAATCTTGCGGAACGAAGAAGAGCAGGTCCACATCATAGGGCTTGGCGGCCGCAGAGTCACTTGCGACGTCCGTTCCCTGCGTATCCGCCTCCACCACCAACCGCACCGCGTCTTCCGAGGGACCACGCGAGGCCACCGCGATTCGCTTTCCCGTGCCGCTCACGATAAAAGTCATGGCATTGCCCGGCTGCCAATCCGGTTGGGCAATGATCTCTTCCACGATCGCCGCCAGATCTGGCGTACGTTGTGCATCCGACGACTCACCCGAACGTGTCCAAGCCGGCGGTTGCCAGGCGATCTCGCTACGTGTACGAGAACGTGCGGAAATGTCGTGACTATTGGCACGAAATCGCAGAGAGTTGGGGTGTCGCTCTCCAGCTATCATCAACGATGTCGGCTCGTCGCTGGCTTCATCGCAGGTAAATTGCAAATAGGCCCTGCGAACCTTGGCTCCGGGCTGGAGCTGAACGCTGGCAAAACGCAAACCAACGACTTGTTCTCCACCATCTTCGGTCAACTCCAAGTCGCTGCTCGACAGGGATACTTCACCAGCGCTATTTTCCTCCGCATCGTCTTCCGGGTGTGACACGGGTAGTCCGGTAGAGACATCGTAGGCATTGCCGATCTTCAATTGGATTCGCAACTCTCGGGCATTCTCAATCCCTGAGGCAAAAACCCAGGCATAGTCAGACTCCGCATCCGCGCCGAGCGCGGCTTCTGTCTGTTTTACGGCCAAAGAGTGGCGTTGGAAAAAGCTGGCGTCTTCATTCAAATCTATATTGATCTGGGGCGATGTCCCGGCAATTGGAGGATACTCAAGCCACAGAACTCCTTGTTCATCACGTCGATCGCCGGGCGCGCCGAAATTGATTCCCATACTGCGGATTTCTTCGCCGGGCTCGGCCGTATTCGCCAGCGAATGAACGCTCCAGAGTTCCATATCGGGCATGTGCACCAATGCCAGCGAGGTTTGATTCTGATAGGAGCAACTACAGGTGCGGGTGTAGTCAGGCGCATTGAGAACACCGTTTGCGACCACCAGATTGGAAGTACAACCCGACTTGAAGCCACCCAAGTTGCCCGTGCCGGAGTCAGCTTGCAGGTCATAGTAGCCCGCCGCGCCGGAACGAAATGTCAATAAGTTCTCGCTGGCGATGATGTTGTTACAGCCGTAGGCTCGCGTCATCTTCCAGGGCTGGATGCTTCCGGTCAGCGGATTCTTGACCATTTTCTGTTCGCCGGTCTTCAGGAAGAAAGCACCAGCGGATTCGGCGTACGAGTTGGTATTCGTAAGAATCAGATCGTTATGCAAGATACAAGGTCCCGCATACTGGAGCTCGTCCCGTGTCCATTGCAGTTGACCATCCTGGCCCCGATAAACGCGCATGCCTTGCCCAACTTCCGCGTATAGACGATCGCTGGCTTGTGCCCCGGCTTGCAGCAGCAAATCGAATTGCTCCGAGTAGCCGAGCCAGCTTCCAAAAATGCCCTCCCGCACCTCCCAGCGCGTGTCACCGGTCGCCGCATCCACCGCAAGAATCCGATACGAGTCCGGCATCGACAGACCGCGACGTCGCATGGCTTCCTCAATCACGGTTGGATTCTTGTCGAGCAAATAAACCAGGCCCTTACCGGCAACGATTCCGTTGTGCCAGAAGCTGTGGTTGGCATCGACTTGCCACAGCAATTTTCCACTATGGCGATCGAAAGCTACCAGTGCGCGACTGGCGGCCCTGTCGAAGCTCTTGGAACCGAAGCCGGCTCTCGAACGACTGAGTTGACTATCTTCAGCAAACTCCAATCCATGCCTGGCACGGTAATTGGCGAAGCCTAGTCCGCCCAACAGCAAGTCTTCATAAACGCCAATGTAGCCCCATTCGGGAGTCTGGCCGTCTTCACCGACCGGCAATTCAATCGCGTCCAGATCTTTACCGGTGGCCGGATCCAAGACGCGACACTTTCCACCCTCCAGTAAATAGACACGGTCCTCCGTAACCACATAGTTGGTACCCCTGCCATTGGCTCCTGGAATGTGGACTTGGTTGTACTGTGGATCCAGCGGCGTATCTTCATAAGTGTCATCGTAGTACACGTCATAGGTACCGAGGTCATTAAACTCACGCTTCCACAGCACACGGCCGGTATATACATCTCGCGCACTCAGGCTGTTCATGCCTTGAATGAACAATCTGCCGCCGACAACTTGCTCCGGTGGGCCATGCCCGTGGCGAGGTAGCACGTCCATATTGCTGCTGCCACCGAACCACAAAATTCCAAGTGGAAGTTTCACCCGTCGGTCATCTGATTTAATGGTATTGGCGACGTTGCCGTACTGGTGCGTCCAATCCGACGAGCCCGGCAATGCACCCACGCGTCGCACCAGCAATCCCTGTGAAGCTATTTCGATCTTTGCTTGCTCCAGACCAAGTGACTCGATCTGAGCTCTAAGTTCCTCCGACGCGTCCCCTAACAGGTACATAACACCTCCATAGGGACGCACCGCCTGGTAGATACTGGGCAGCGTCTGGTCCAACGCAGCCTGCCAAACATCCGGAGCAACGAAGATCGCATGGCAGGTGTACTGAGGGGCTTGAAAATCGATTGGCTGCGAGATGTGCCCTGTAACTTGTCCATATTTTCCTAAATCATCCACTTGGCGACGCAAGCCTTGAATTGCATCCACCCGCGGATCAATCACCGCCAATTGCTCGTACGGGGAAATGGCAATCAGCGACCGCAATAACTCACTTTGTGGATTCCCAAACCACAGCGCGTAACCCTCCTGATGACTGGAAGCCAACAGGTCGCGGGCCGCCTGTTCTTGCGTTGCCACCCATGCGGAAGTCGCGGGATGGTTAGGCGTCGCGGTGACGGAATGCGATTCGGTTGAAGCGTGAGAATCAGTCTGGCCATAAACCGAAATCTGCCCCGAACTGCCGACAGCAAATAGCTTGCTGTCAGCAACCAGTAAGCGCTGGATATCCGAGTTGGCAGGGTAGCTGGTCACAATGCTAGGCAGACTGTCCGACTGCGATGCCTGAACCGCTGATGGCTTGTCTGATCCGGCTGCCTGATGTGTGGGCAGCTGGATGATCGTGATGCGTCCCTGGCCTACAGCCACCAGTTGATCCTTGGCCAAAATCAGGTCTCCGGAGCCACACGCCTCCAACTGCCATAGCGGCTGCGGGGCTTCCAATTGGGGACTTTGCACATCGTAGGCGCGAATAAAATGGCGTCCGTCTTCACTTTCAGCGGAGTACAATTTGCCTTCATGCAATACCGGCTCATTTGGCATAAAGGCCGTCTTGACGCCCGAATTCAGATCGAATGCCCGAGTACCTTTCTCTCGTGTGTGCACGTAGAAGTGATGCTTATCGGCGGTTACAAAAGATCCCCCCGTTCCTTTGCCACCGGCATTCAGTTCAAAGTACTTGAGGCTGCCATCGTGACGATCGAAAACGGCTGGTACACTGCGTCCGCCTGGAACGATTAACAGATCCTCCGTGGCAACCAGAGCACCCTGTGGTGCCACTCCAGCGAAGGAGGGCGCACTATGGGGTTGCTTGATGTACTGGGCTCCTGTGCGGTCGTTGACCCAGCGGACTTCTCCCGAACTGGCATCCAGCGCATACAAGAAAGTCCCCATGAATGGCCAGATACTGGCTGCAAAATAAACGTGACCGCCGTAGACAACGGGTCCGCCGCGAGCTGGCCAGGCGGAAGTCAATCGCCGGTTGCCAATTGCATGCTGTGAGTTGGGCGCTCCGCGGAATTTCCAAAGCACGTCACCGGTTTCTGCGTCTAAGCAGTACAGGTAAGAATCATCACTGCAGACAAACAGCCGATCCCGCCAGAATACCGGTGGCAAGCGGATCGGTGCTTCCGCGAAAAATGTCCACAGCGAACTTCCGTCTTCCGTGTTAATCGCCATCAGCTTGTCTTGGTCATTAAAGCCGATGAACATCCTGCCGCCTGCGACGACCGGTTCGAATACTCGATCGTAGGTCATAAGATCCAAATTGAGCGGATCGTCCCATGCCTGCCTACGCTGCGAGAACTCGCGTTGCCAAATAAGCTGCAATTGTTCCGGCAAGGCATTGGAAGTGGCGGCTGAGCGCGACGCGTCAGCACGCCACATCGGCCAGTCTTCCGAAGCGGTTACAGGCAAAGCTACGCAGCAAGCGAAGCCAGCCAAACCAGCCACATAGAAAGCAACGGCACGACAAACACAAGCGAATACGGGGAAGCGTTCCAGCCGTCGAATTGCAAACCAACGCGACACCGAGAACAATGAACATGGCATCGGGAATTCCTCGAGAGCCTTCGTGTTTAGGACATGAGCTGATACAGGCCATAGCCTAGCCTAATCCAACTCTATTGAGCAGCTTCCGTTCGAGCGGATTTTGAGTGCCCGCCTTTTGTGGAAGCCTGAACCTAACGTAAATCGGGCTGGCACCTAAAAAAAACACGGACTTATTCATAGAATATTCACATGGGGATTGCGAATCCTAAACAGGGCTAGCAAATTTTGTTTCATTAGGATGAGTTTCTAAATGCGAAAATTCTTGGGCACGCTCGTGATCGTTGTGGCAGCCATTGCGGCCCTTGGCTGGATGCGAGGCTGGTTCGACATTGCCACCGTTAGCGAGGAAAGTGAAACCAATATCGAGCTGCGAATCGACAAGGATAAAATCAAGCAGGATGCGGAGGCGGCCAAAGAGAAGGCCAGGGAGATTGCCTCGCCATCGGGATCGGAGAATGGCGAGCCCGCAGGATCGTCCGATAGCGAGCCTTCTGACATACCTGATACTCCTTGAAAACAATCCGCGTCTATCCCACGGCACCACCGGAGTTTCGCCCATGCATTATGAAGCCGCTCAAATTATCGCTTCTGACTTGTTCTCTCGGATGGTGTCCCTGCGTCGCGATTTGCACCAGCATCCGGAACTGAGCTGGCAAGAGTATCGCACGGCCGACCAGATCTGCCGCAGCCTGGACCAACTGGGAATACGCTACCAGCGCGAGTTTGGGGGAACGACGGGCATCGTGGCCGAGCTGCCTGGTGAAGCCTCAGATCGCTGTGTCGCCCTGCGGGCCGACATGGACGCGTTGCCCATCATCGAGGAAACGGAACTGCCCTTTAAATCAACCAACCAAGGCGTCATGCACGCCTGTGGACACGACGGCCACACCAGCATGCTGATTGGCGCCGCGACTCTGCTTTCCCAGGAGCCGAAACTGCCAGCCAATGTACGGCTGATATTTCAGCCCGCGGAGGAGACGGGGAAGGGCGCGAAAGCCATGATCGCCGCGGGGGGATTGGAAAATGTTGCCATGATTTTCGGCGGGCATGTCGATCGCCACTATCCAGTGGGAGCCATCGCCGTCACTGACGGAGCAGTCAACGCTTCCAGCGACCGCTTTCGAATTTCAATTACCGGAAAAGGCGGACATGCGGCCCGACCGCATGAAACTGTTGACGCGGTAGTAGTTGGCTCGCTGATGGTCATGGCCTTGCAGACGATCGTCTCACGCGAGGTCAACCCGGCTCATCCTTCGGTCGTCACCGTCGGTCGCTTCGAAGCCGGCACGGCACACGATGTGATTGCCGGTCAGGCCAGGTTGGAAGGCTCGATTCGCTCGCAAGATCAGAGCGTGCGCGAGGCCTTGCATCGCGCGATTGAGCGCATCGCCAAAGCCATCGGGCAACTTCACGGAACGGTGGTCGAGGTAGAGATAACACTCGGGACTCCCGTCGTCTACAACATCCCCGAATACGCGGCCCTGGCGCGTTCGGCCGCGGAAATGGTAGTTGGGCGAAAGGGCGTAGTGCGAATGGAGATCGCCAACATGGGCGGCGAGGACTTTGGCTACTACCTCGAGCAGATTCCCGGGTGCTATGTGCGCTTTGGCACTGCCCGCGAAGGCGTAGAGCACTATCCGGCACACTCGAGCAAATTTGATTTTGATGAAGAATCACTGGCGGTGGGTGCCGCTTACTATCATGCAGTCGCACAGCTCGCCGGTGAACAGCTCGCCAGTGAATCGCTGCCACAACGGTAGCCAGCCACTTTCGTGACATGGGCTTTCGCCAGCCATGCTCTATCGAGCAAATTTCATTCTCACGATCGCCTACGCCCTCCAGGTCCGTGCGGCGACATGGCGGCCCACGACTAGTATTCGCCTTTCGTCTCAGCTTCGGAATCGGCCCCGGGTCGCATGCCGGACTCGATCATGGCAAGTCTCTCGCGGTGTTTGAGAATTGCCATCACGATGTTCTTTGCGGTGGCAGCCACCACGCACACACCCACGAACACCCAAAACCCATTATTGCTAAGCCCTGAAACCACGCTGGGCCATATGGACACGGATTCCGCTGATTGGGCAAGGATCAGGCCTGGCATAAACACCTCTTCGTGCATTTCTTGTTTGAAAACACTTTATATTCGGCCCAAAACCAAGATTATTGAATCGAAATACCCGTTTTTCATCCGATCGATGAAAAGCGAACCCTCAGCATAACTCGGCAAGCCACGAACGTTGGCTGTAGTAGACGAGGCGACGAGTCCAAGAGCCGTGCAAATTGTCTGGACTCGTCGCCTCGTCCACTACCCCTAAATGGAACTGCAACGAAGCACTATAGAAGCTCGCTGGCTAAGTCGGCCAGTTCACTGCGCTCGCCACGCTCCAGGGTAATGTGGCTGTAGAGCGATTGTCCGACCATGCGACTGATCAGATGACTTAGACCATTGGACCGGCTGTCGAGATAGGGATGATCGATCTGGCGAATATCACCGGTGAAGACAATCTTGGTGCCTTCGCCAGCCCGCGTGATAATCGTCTTGACTTCGTGCGGCGTCAGATTCTGCGCTTCATCAACGATGAAGAAGATCTTTTGCAGACTTCGACCGCGGATGTAAGCCAAGGGCGTGATGACCAACTTCTCATTCTCGAGCATCTCTTGAATTTTGCGGCCTTCGCCTTGGCTGTCCGAGTACTGATTACGAATAACGTTCAGGTTGTCGTATAGCGGCTGCATGTAGGGATCCAACTTAGCTTGCACATCGCCTGGCAAAAAGCCAAGGTCGCGGTTGCTGAGTGGCACCACGGGACGGGCTAGTAGAATCTGCCGATACTCTTTGCGGCAATGCAGTGCAGCCGCCAATGCCAAAAGAGTCTTGCCGGTGCCTGCTTTACCAACCAAGGTAACCAACTTAATTTCCGGGTCGATCAGAGCACTGAGAGCAAAATTCTGTTCGGCGTTTCTCGGTGAAATCCCGTAACACTTCGTCTTTTCAATCCGCGAATAGTGACCGTCGCGGTAGCGGGCCAGGACTGATTTGGAACCATTCTTCAGAATAAAGTTCTCATTGGGCTTCGGGTCTTCGATCATGCTCAGCGCGTCCGCGCCGGGTCCCTCTCCCTCCTGATAGAAGAGATTAATCGTCTCGCTACTGGCACTCACTTCGCGTATTCCACGGTACAGCTTGTCCAGGCTCTCCAGGGAATCGCGGGTGTAATCGTTGGCCACTACTCCCAAGGCTTTGGCCTTGAGGCGAATATTGGTGTCCTTGGAAACGAGTATCACGGAACGATTGGGATTTTCACGCTGCAGAACCAAGGCCGCGTTGACGATTCGATTGTCCGGCTCGTCCCGCAGAAAGACCTCTCGAATGCGATCGTCCACCGCTCGTGAGAGCACAACGCGTACAAAGCCTAGGCCTGGCCCCAGGGAAGCGCCGCGCTCGCTTACCAGCTCACCGACCAGCGCGTCCAGGTTGCGGAGGAACTCGCGAGCCTGAAAATTGATATCGCTGTGCCCCTTTTTGAATTTGTCCAGTTCCTCCAGCACCGTAATCGGCAACGCAATATCGTGCTCCTGGAAGGCATACAGACATTGGGCGTCATGCAGAATGACGTTCGTATCCAAGACGAAAAGCTTTGAGGCTCCATTACTGGTTGGCGACACGGTAGACTCCCTTCAACTTCGAACCACTATTCCAAAGTGTCACAGGCGTTCCTCTTAGCAACCACGGATCGTGGAAGGTACGTGGCGGCATCTCTCGCAGCGGCAGTATGAAGTGAATTCCGCGTTGAAACAACTACGCTTGGCGGAGTTGAGCCTCAAGCGCACTGAGTACTTCTCCGGAGACAGCTCCGTTAGCAGAGACTTCCGCCATACGTTGCCCATCGGACAGCTGTCGCATGGATATCCGCAAGAAATCCTCTGGCAAGCACTGCGGAAATTTGTCCGCCCATTCGATCAAAATTGCCACAGGCTGCTCGAAAAGCTCGTCGATACCAAGATCCCAAACCTGCGACTCCGATTCCAAGCGGTAAAAATCGAAGTGATAGATGACCATTTGCCCCTGATATCGCTGCAGCAGTACATAGGTGGGACTGGTGACTTCTTCGTTGGGCACGCCCAGGCTGGCGGCCAGAAAGCGAATGAACTGTGTTTTTCCCGCACCCAAATCCCCTTCGAAGGCAACTGTCAGCGGAACTCGCATAGAGTGCCCCAAGGCAGTTGCCAGCCTTTGTGTGGCTTCCAGGCTAGGCAGTTCCAAAATCAAGTTGTCGGGCATACGAATTCCGCTTTCAAGGCTGGAGATCCCGGGCAGACATCACTCTAGCGGCTGCTAACTTCTGTAATCGCAGGCAAGCTCCTGGGGGCGCAATTGAGCCAAAACTCCTGCGTCATCTTTTGCAATTGCAGCTTTCCTTGGAAGGTCTCGCGAGTGCGCCTTCCGTCTCTGCGAGCGGCTGGGCTCAGGATGGTTGCGCGTATTTCAAACTCCGAGTCCAGCTTGTCACCAAGAAACCGCGCCACGCCGGCTTGAAATCTTGCTTGGGGATAAATGGGTACCCCCAATTCCTGCAGTGACCATTCGGCCAGGGGAAGCCTGACCCACAGACTTTCGTTGGCTTGCTCCGCGAGCATATCCCTCAGACCTGGCGGCAGTCTCGCCAGTGAATTGGCGGCCACCTGGACTTCAACTCGCGAACTATGCGGAGCGTACAGAGCCCAACTGAGCCAGTGATCCCAGCCACCCCAACGCTCCACAACCGGCAGTAATAGCGCGGCCAGTAGCGGCAAGGCGGCCAGCCAGGCTGCAAACGATTTTGGGTTTGAAGCATCGCTGTCACTACCACTGCCCG
>JANSWS010000476.1 GCA_024743355.1 bacterium | reverse complement strand
GCCCAGTCAGCAGGCTATTTGCCACCCTTCACTTCGAATGTAAAGTTGTTCTCACCACCCGATGTGACTTCGGCTGTTAGGCCGGAACCCAGGTGATTGGAGTACATGTCGGCAATCAGATTTTTCGACTTGGTTTGCTTGCGGGTGTCCAGCTGACCATAAATCGCGTCGAGAGATGCCTCATCGTTTGGATCGACTTCCTTCGGCAAGTCGTCTTCGGCGTTTTCGTGCTTGCTAACCGCTACCTGGTAGGAACCTGGCAGAGCTCCATCGCCGTTTTCCACGGTCGTCAAAACGAAGTTACCTTCGGCATCCGTACGTCCAGAGGCAGCCCGACCCCCTTCGGTGGTCGGATTGAATATGACCATCACACCTTCCATGGGCTGGCCGTCGACCAGAATCTGACCTTTGGCGGGTACGGTACCAATTCCCGATCCACCGCAACCGGTCAATGCCAACAAACCGCAAGCCGACAAGAACAGACCCAAAACCTTGTGATGAGCTTCCATTACGTTCTTCATCTAAATGACTCCAAAAGTGTTTTCAAAGTGCGCGATTCAACCGCCACCCAGCGGTGACTTGTGTTTACTGCGAATCCTTGATCGCTGTGGATTCCACGGGTGGGTTATTCTGAGTGGAATCTCGACTCCAGATGGCCAATCGCTCAACGCGATCGTAGGGCTCGAAGATGTGCATGCCACCTGTGACGATCTCCCATTGGTTATCGCCGCTAAGATCAGCTACGTCTAGAGCCTGAATATGGCTGGGCGCGTTGCCGAGCCCATGAATGACAAATTTCATGCTACCAACGTTCTCAAGTAGTATCAAGCTTTGCGATTCCGGGTCATCCCAGGCGTTGAAGGCACTGGCGGCCAGGATATCGATGTCTCCATCCCGGTCCACATCCACTGCCTTGGCGTTGACCGCGCCGCCAAAATCTGCCAGCCGATGATATCGAAAGTCGTTCTGGCCCCGGTTTTCCAGCCACTGCACGCCATGCCAGGGCCAGGGCCTGGGCGGCGAATAGTCAAACGCATCGCCGTTGGTGTACAAAATATCCAGATCGCCATCGGCGTCCAGGTCAGCCAGAGAAATTCCCGATGATCCAAAATCCGGATTGTCAGCCTGGTAGATATTGGACTCTTCAAAATTGCCTTTTCCATCGCCGTAAAACACGTCGATTCTTTCGAATTCCTGACTGATCAGCACCGCGATATCGAGCTTCTGATCGTTGTTCAGATCCGCCACAATCCCGTGAATCCCTCCCGGTAGCTGCTGCAAGACATGGCCTTCAAATTGCCAATCCCCTTGATTCTCCAACCACTGAAGCTGCCCATCGTAGTAGCCGAAGTGAGTGACAACTAAATCCAAATCGCCGTCCTGATCCAAATCCCCCGAACGCACGTCCGAAACGCGTGCGACACCCTGCAACAGCGTGCGGGTCGAAAATTCCTGCTGGCCGTCGTTCTCCAAGACCAGTAACGCACCCACCTTCTCGTCGCTGGGAAACAGCTTGCCCAACACGGCAACCACCAAATCCAAGTCTTGGTCTCCATCCAGATCGACACACTCCAGGCGGGCAGGCGCCGGGACATCAGCCAAGATCGTCTTCTCAATAAATTGACCCTCTTGATTCTGATGCAGCCAGGAAACTTTGTTCTCCACGCAATCGCAGACCAAGACATCCAACCGACCGTCCCGATCCAGGTCGTGCGCCTGAACAAAGGAGATTCTGGGCGGTTCCGTGAAAGCGTCGCCTACAGGTCTGGGTGTATACCAGTCCAAAGGCTCTCCCGGCGTGGCGGACGCTGCCGCGCTGGTCAGACTGAGCTTGCCCGACTGATAATCCTGTAACCATTGGCTGAGGGTGCGCCCGGTACGATTGGCCATGGCTACCATGGCAAACAGGCCGACAAGGGCCGCAATGAGACCGCAGGCTAGCAACCCCAGGGTAAGTTTCCAACGGGATCGGGAAGGGCGCGATGACGCCGGATTAGACATACTGAATTTCCTGCAATTGTTTTCCCAAATTGTCCCGTCGCAAACAGGGCGATCTTAGCTGCGGCAAGCCCCTCGAACTACATCTCCATCGGGGTTCTACGCTCGGCCAGCCGCCATAGTTTCCCTAAGGCGAGCGGCAGATGAACATTTGCCTGTAGCTACCGTCGCCAGACGGTGGACGTCGTCGCCAGACGGTGGACGATATCAACCACGCTCTGGCGAGCGTAGCTACGGAAGTCGACCACGCTCTGGTGAGCGTAGCTACGGAGGTCGACCACGCTCTGGTGGGCCGTGGCTACGGAAGTCGACCACGCTCTGGCGAGCGTGGCTACGGGTACTGCCGAATGCCGCTCATGAAAGGATGCAGCCATGGTACGATGACTACATTAGATGGCGAAAACAATGCTGGAGCCATCCCCAAGTCACGTGTTACCGCTAACATGCCCGCAAAGATGAAACCTGGAAAACTGATTCTTTTTGTGATTCTCGCCGCCATGGTGTTTGCGGTGAGTCAGGCGGCAGGTTGGTACAGCAGGCGCACGCACGCTGTCCACGACCAGCAAGAGCTCAAGTCTCTCGTGACGGAACTCGGTGGCGATTACTACTATGACTACCAGTACGCTGGCGGCCAAGCAGATGCGGAGCGGCTGGCAGACGCCGACAGCCCCGACGTTCAACGGCATTGGCTTTCCCCCGTTTTGGGTATCGATTGGTTTCACGACATTTTCTACGTGAGCTTTGCCCAGTTCGACAGCTTTCAAAAAGACGGGGGAATTCCGGCCAGCCGCAGCGAGATTGACGACGCCCGGCTGATTCCGCTGGCCAATCACCCGAGCCTGCGTTGGTTGGCATTGAGTGGCACCGCTTTGACGGACGCAGGTCTGCAGCAGCTGTCCCAATTACCCAAACTAGAACGCTTATGGATCAGCGGTACGCGAACCACCGATCAGGGATTGGGCTACCTTCAAAACTGTTCCACACTGACGCACTTGGCCATCGAGAATACCGCCTCTTCCGATCGCTGCTTGCCACTTCTGCTGAAATTACCGCGTCTGGAGGTACTGAGCTTGGGAAGTCCCTACTTCTCCACCGCTGGCCTTCGCCAGCTTTCGGCTGGCCGAGAACTGAGAGAACTTTACTTGGACGCGCTCCCGGTGGACGATTCGGTACTCGGGGCCCTGTCCCAATTGAGCCATCTTCAAACTCTGTCGATTCGAGGTGCCCGGCTGACCGCGGAGGGATTTCGGAGTTTGGGTCAGCTTGCGAGTTTGCAAATCCTCCGCATGGACGGATCCTCGCTGGATGACGCGGGGCTGGGAAACGCCCGATCTTGGAAAAAACTCCGCGAGTTGACGATATCCGGCACGCAAGTCACGGACCGCGGCTTAGCAGGTTTAAGTGAATGTCTTGAATTGCAAAAGCTCAATCTAGCCGGCACACCTTGCACATTGGCTGGCGTACTCGAGCTCTTCCAAAAACAGCAGGGCCGTAATCTAGCGGACAGCCTGGCGGTGGTCTTTGATACGCGTCAAGACGAAGACGGCTCGCTGATTTCATTGGATCTGGCCGACGTGGTCATCCGAGACGATGACATCTCCCGACTGCAGGGACTCCCCGAGCTGCAGTGGTTGGCGATGACCAATAACCAATTGACGGATGCCGGACTCGAACAGTTGGCAACGGGAGACTGGCCCAATTTACAGTTGCTCAAGCTGGATGGCGCTCAAATCAGCGAGGCGGGAATTCTCCGGCTTGGACAATTACCTGCCCTGCGAAGGTTGCACATACCCGGCGTGCCTTTGGAAGCAGCAGCGCTCCAGCGGTTGCAAGACGAGTTACCCAAGGTCCGCATCTATACCGAGCAACTGGCTCCTTCCTAAAGGTCACTCGCGGGGGCTCTCATCCCAATCATCAGGGCGACGTGAGTCCACTGGCTCGGCCTTTCTTGTGTTGGCGATGCTTGGGCGAGAGAGCGCGCAACCTTGGCTCAAAATTCGCTTCGGATGCATGGGCAGGTGGGGTGAATTCTTGGCCGAGTTGTTTTAAACTCGTGACGGTTATCTTTACCTCCCCATGGCCCACCACGCCAACCTAACTCACCTGAACGAGGCAACTCGGTATGAGCGACACTGCAATGGATACAGACCAGCTTTCCAACGAATCATCGGAACAGACGATCCGCTCTCCACTTTGGCTGATTCCGGCATTGTTGATTGTGGGTATTCTCTTGGGTTTGGCGGGCGAGGCCATTGTGGCGTCGGTAGCTACGAATCGAACGATCATCGAGGAGGGACGTTACCAGCGTCTGTTTTATCCCGAGCCCCATGGCCAGCTGGGTGATCCTCCTGAATGGTTGATCGAAGTCCGCAACTCCATGATGGCCAACGACGCGATTGGGTACGCGGCATTTTTCGCGGTGCTGCTCGGAGTCATCGGTTTGGTAATCGGAGTAGCCTGCAGCAAACCCTTGCGAGGTTTACTGATTGGAATTGTGGCGGGCGCACTTGCCGGAGGCGTGGGTGGCGCGGTCTGCTACTATCTGGAATGGGAGCTCTTCCAGATCGATATGGAGGGGGCTATCAAAGCCAGTTTGGTGTTGGGACTTTTGTTCCTGGGCTGCGGAATCTCCGGAGCATTCGTAGCTGCCTGCACCGGGCCCTCACGGAGTATCTCAACCACGCTGGTCAATGGAATCATTGGCGCGGTCTTGGCCCTGATTATCTACCTCTTGATCTCCATCGCGGCGTTCCCGATTGGATTTCCCGAGTCGACGTTTCCTTATGATCCCGGAGTTCGCTACACCCTGTTTGCATGCTTGGGACTGTCCCCAGCCATCGCTGCAGCTCTGATGTTGCGTCCCGAAAAGGCCAAAGTCGCTGACGCCGCAGCTTAGTTTAGATTTAGCTCCTATCCGAAAACCCAAAAGAACCGCGGCGTAGCCCTTCACACTCCCGCGTGACGAAGCCTGACAGTCCTCTGTCCAGGTCTTTGGTTTTTCGTCGCAGGTTAGATCCAGCAAAGTCCATCGGTACTGTCCGATCCGATGCGCTTCGAAGCGGAAATCGCGGATCGGGCCTCTCCACGCGGAGCGATGATGGCTAGGTTCCTCCAAGCAGCTACGCCCAGCCAGACGGCTACGTCGTCCTCACGCTCCGCCGTGAGGTAACCCGACCCATGCGTCGACCAACCCGTTTGTTTACGTAGAAACAACGGACTCCACGAAGCTAGCACCTTGCCTGAGTCGAATCTGACTTGACAGCAAAAAAGCTCCGGTCAGCAGCTACCCTGCGATCCGCATCGCTTCCATTGGAGCGTAACCAGGTCGGGCTACTTCTCGCGGAGCGAGATGGCTACGTTCCTCCATGCAGCCACGCCCAGCCAGACGGCTACGTAGTCCTCACGCTCCGCCGTGAGGTAACCCGACCCATGCGTCGACCAACCCGTTTGTTTAGGTCGAAACAACGGACTCCACAAAGCT
>JANSWS010000536.1 GCA_024743355.1 bacterium | reverse complement strand
TCCAGGAGGCCGAAATTCTGACGAATGTCGCTACGGGAGATTGAAGCCGAGATCGAAGTGCAACTCGTGTAGAGTTTCGGTTTCCCATGAGGCGACAAAAGCCAGCATCAGGCGTCGGGGGGCGGGGAACAGGCGAGAGGCGCAGGAACAATCTGTTCGTAGCGAAACTCGTGGAGAGTTTCGGTGCCAGTGTGAACCTTGGGCACGAGGTTTCAGGATGGATGCCGCAGAAGACCGAAATTCTGACGAATGTCGCTACGCTTGCGGTTTGGCGAGGGATGTCGCAGGAGGCCGAAATTCTGACGAATGTCGCTACGAGGGACCGAAATTCTGACGAATGTCGCTACGGGAAGATTGAATCCAGGAGGCCGAAATTCTAACGAATGTCGCTACGGGAGATTCGGCATTAGCAGACCTCCGAGCGTGGTTGCTGGCTCACAGATTTCGATGGCATTCTGTCTGCTTCAAATATGCCAAGATACGCCAAACATCGTCAAAGTCGGTTTCGTGAAACAAGTGCAATTGAGGGTAACCGGGCAGCAGGCAATTCGTATAGGGATACGCTGCAAATTCATCTTCTGCAACGAGTTGCTTTCGCTCTGGATTGCGGGCAATGTAATCGATCACGTTTTCGAGAGCTGAACGTTCGAGTTCATGATCCTGCAATACATGATCATAAGGTTGCAGCTGAAACTTGAAGCCGATACATCGAAGTACTTCGTTCGTATCCTTCCGAAACTGCTTCATGGCAATCAGTTGTTGCGTACGCGGCAACAACCCAGCCCAAAGAAGATGCATGTGATCCGGCATCAAAGTAAAGATCGGACAAGCAATTCCGTAGCGGAATGCAACGTGCGTCAAAATCTCGCGGAACTTGTAATAGAATTTTGCATTCAGCCAGCCCACACGTCGGTCCTCGATCGTCAGATTCCAGTGCACCCATGCCTCGCCTTGATAGTATTCGCGCGGCAGACGCGAAAGCCGTTGTCTGTACATTCGGAATCCATGCAGCGTCAGTTCAGGTAATGGGAGGGTTGCTGAATGCAAAAGTATTTTGCGGGAGTTTTGTTGCGAATTGTAGAGGCAAATTTACAGATCGTATGAATTCCCTATCCCAGCAAAGATCGTAGCGAAACTGTTCGTAGCGAAACTCGTGAAGAGTTTCGGCACCATTGGAAGCGGCGCGAAAAGCGGGGCATCTGTTCGTAGCGAAACTCGTGGAGAGTTTCGGTGCCAGTCTGAACCTTGGGCACGAGGTTTCAGGATGGATGTCGCAGAAAACCGAAATTCTGACGAATGTCGCTACGGGGGGACGGAATCTCAGACCGTAGCGAAACTCGTGAAGAGTTTCGGTTTCCCAAGCGGCGACAAAAGCCAGCATCAGGCGTCGGGGGGCGGGGAACAGGCGAGAGGCGCAGGAACAATCTGTTCGTAGCGAAACTCGTATAGAGTTTCGGCGCTGGTGTGACGCGTGGGCATGAGGCTTCAGGATTGATGCCGCAGGAGGCCGAAATTCTGACGAATGTCGCTACGGGAGATTGAAGCCGAGATCGTAGCGAAACTCGTGAAGAGTTTCGGTGCCAGAGCGAAGTTTGGGCACGAGGTTTCAGGATGGATGTCGCTGAGACCGAAATTCTGACGAATGTCGCTACGAGAGAGATCGAATCCAGGAGGCCGAAATTCTGACGAATGTCGCTACGAGGCGGCCGAAATTCTGACGGATGTCGCAGGAGACCGAAATTCTGACGAATGTCGCTACGAGAGGCCGAAATTCTGACGAATATCGCTACGAGGGACGGAATCCAGGAGACCGAAATTCTGACGAATGTCGCTACGGGGGAGACGGTCCGCTTTGCAAGATCTGCTGCTCGAGCTGCTGATAGCTGCGGTTGTCGGGGGAGCGGCGGAGGGCGCGACGGATCTCGTCTAAGGCCTCTTGAGGCTGCTCGAGCTTGAGCAGAATGCCGGCCAAATCGTAACTGGTGCGATGGTCCATGGGCTGCCGACGAGCTACCTCCTTCAAGGCAACCAACTGCATGTCCAGGTCGCCCTTCTGACTAGCCAGCCAATTGACCAACTTCCATTGATTGGCCGTATCCGCCTGCTCGGCCGCGGACCCTAAATCCAAATAGGCAATCAGACTGTCGGCCGTAGATTGCAATTCCGGCGTGCGAGTAAATTGCTGAGCCACACTAGCGCGGGTCAAGGGATCTTCGGGCAATACATACAGCAAGTCTTCCAAGCTGAGCAACTCGCTGGCCAGCGTCGGCAGCGAACGTATCCAACGGGCGTCCAGCGACAATGCCTCCCGCCAACAGATGAGGCCGAGTTGCTTCTCGCCGGACCAGATCCAATGCGTTCCCAAGTCCCCCAACAATGACGGCTTGTGCTTACCGGTAATCAACAGCCGGGCCGTGTTGCGAAAGCGCTCCTGCCGATCTAAAACCGACAGGTCGCTGCGTAACAGACCCCAGGTGCCACGCCAGTCCTGAGGACACAGGGCGACCGTTTCCAGCATGGCTGTCGAGGTGGACTTGAGCAGCGGCAGCAGTCGCGGATCTTGATCGAGCAGCGACATCAAGGCTTGAAAACGCTCGTCGCTGGATCGGGAGGCGGCGACGATGACTTCAGGGCGGCTGAGTTGTGCCAGCTCGATATCACTGACATCGGCCGGCCAGTCTAACTGCAACATGGCTTGCGAAAACTGCTGTTGCTGCTGGCGTGCGATTTCAAATTCGGTGTTGATCGTCAGCGTGTTGCGATACTCGGCCCGCTGAGCCATGGCTTCGGCCTTGCCGAAGTCCAGCAACTTGGGCAGACCCAGGTAGGCGGCCAAGGCAATCATGCCTAGCTGCAAGGCAGAGGTGATGAAGGGTTTCCAGCGTCGCTCCAATGGATTCCCTTGTTTCGACGTAGGCGCGTGTTGCTTGGACTCCGTGTCAGTTTGGGATGCGGACGATGATCGGCTAGAGGAGGAAGCATGCTGATCGGATGAGCGTCGGCGGCGTCGTGATGAACGGCGTTTCATGGCTTCAAACTCGTTTTCAGTTTCACCACCGTTAGCGGACGGCCTTGGGTTACTTTGGAACTCCCCGCAAACGGCTCCCACCAGAATCGATAGCGGTAGAAAAATGGCGGGCAGCATGACGCTGAAATCCGTCATGCTCTGCGTGCCAATGGCCACCACCGGCAGCAGTGTGGCGATACGCAGCGCGGAGTTCTGATGGCCGCGGCTAAAGAGCAATTGCCACAGCAACCAACTCAAGCCAAACACGACGGTTGCGAAACCGAAGATCCCCAGCGTGACCCAGGTTTCCACAAAGATGTTTTCCGCGTGATAAACCCACAGGGGTAAGTCGGCAATCTGGCAGGTCAGCACCGCCAGATGAAAGGTGCCGAAGCCGCTGCCCAGCACCCAATATTGCGATTCAGAGAGAGCTTGCATCCATATCGCGACTCGCACGTTGGAAAGCTCATGCAGTTCCTCCGACATGGTGCTGAGACGCGCCAGCATCTGCTTGTCGAGTTCATACCAACTCAGAAACAAGCTGGTCAGAATGGCTCCGACCACCAGCCCCAGGGCCACACGGCCACTCGAGCCCTTGTTGCCCAATAATTTGGTGGTGGATACCAAGACGGCAAACACACAGGCTACGATCCCGCCGCGACTGGCGGCGGCCAGCACCGATGCCAGCAGCAGCGTCATGACGATCAGCAGCACAATGGAAGCCGCGTCTAAATCGGTGAGCAACGTCTCCACCCGCCGCCGAAGTCGAGCCAGAATGTTCACCGCCGGGTAACGCACATGGTAGCGCTTATCCAAGTTGCCTCCGCTGAAGCGGCCGTGCCACCAGACCATCAGCGCCAAGGCAGCGCCGAGGGCGATCGAGTAATACTGGGCGACTGAGTTGCGATTGATAAAGGTACTGAAGAACGAGCCCGACATGGGTAGCAGCGTCCATTTGTTCCAGGCGACACTTTGCAATAAGCCCACCAGCGCATTGGACAGTCCCACTACGGTCAGCGTGATGAGCAGTCCGATTTTCCAGTGGTTCTCGGTGAAGAGCAGCGTGCCGGCGACCAGCATGGCCAGGCAGGATCCCAGCACGGCCGTCGAGGCTAGCGTGTGATTGGCAAACAGACTGATGCCGCGCGGATAGTCGATGTTGGAAATCTGCCCGTCTTCTAATGCCGCCGCATCCGTCGGCGATTCAGCAGTTGATTCCGCTTCCGCCAGCATTTCGTCGGCCAGTGCGTTGACTTCCGCTTGGAAATCC
>JANSWS010000687.1 GCA_024743355.1 bacterium | reverse complement strand
TCGAGCGACCATGAACGTCTTTGACCCTAGAGAATCTCCGGGTTTTGAACGCTCTACTGCTCTACTTTCTCTCCTCTACTCTCTACTGAGGCTCCAGAGCCTCAGTCGGGGTGACAAGACACCAGTCAAACTTTTTGTTGAGGCCGTCCAATTGTCTGGTTCAGACTGCTCGATTCTCGATGCCGTTGATTAGCCCAGAAAGCATTTTGGAAATCTCTTCGAGGTTTGATTTCAGTTCCGCATGCCGGTCGTCATTAATTAGGTTTCTGCGGCGCGCAAGCTCAAGTAATGGCACACATTCCTGTGCCGATCCGCGAGCGATGATGAAGAACTTCTTGCGGTCGGCTTTCGTAAATCTGCCGTTGCCTTCAGCGATGTTGGCCGAGATAGAGAGAGCCGCTCGGTTGAGTTGGTCGACCAGAAAACCGTAGCCTCGGGAGAATTGCTCAGTGGCAGAACAAACCTCGTCTGCGAAATCGACGGCGTTTTGGTAGACCAAGAGCTTCTCGAATTGGAACGACACTTTACTACCCCGAAGAAGTGAGTAGAAAGTAGAGCAGTAGACCGAGTAGAAGGAGAGAAAATCGAGCGGCCATGAACGTCTTTGACCCTAGAGAATCTCCGGGTTTTGAACGCTCTACTGCTCTACTTTCTCTCCTCTACTCTCTACTGAGGCTCCAGAGCCTCAGTCGGGCTGGCGGGATTTGAACCCACGACCTCTACCACCCCAAGGTAGCGCGCTAGCCAGGCTGCGCTACAGCCCGAACCGTCAATCGCGGAATTTGAGGGGCTGGCTTCCGTACCGACCATCTCACTAAACCACAACCGCCGAAAGTATCGGTAGCCGCAGTCTGCCACGTTGACTAGCCCAAGAATATAGCGACTGTGTGGGGAATGGCAAAGGCGGGCTTGAAGATACATCCGCACAGACCACGGAAGCTAGTTACCGCTCTTGTAAGTGAACTTTTGTGTGGCGAAATCATTTCATGGCATGCCTGCTGTAGATCCGCGTCGAACGGGCGAGTGAAGCTTCATTACAAGCCAGCCTAAAGCTATGTCTGCCAGCGTTCGGGCGGTTCGCCGATCACCTTTCCGACCAAGTCAGATACCCAAGAAACGATAACCATCGCAAGGATCCGCTCGGCAAGCGGAACCTACCTTGAGAGGGATGGAATCATTTTCAAATGCTAACTCGCTTAACCAGTTGACGCATTGCTTCTGGCCGTGCTCCGTGCCGACTGGCGTCCAGCCAACCAGAGAGTATGCGACGGGACGGCGGCCCTGGTAAGAATTTACAGGAAAAGTCTTCCGTGGATTGGACGAAACACCCCAAGCCCCGCTACACTACACCCACCAAAAGAACTACCTGCACAACCGGTTCGGGATTGGGAGTATTGCGATGCCTGCTTTTCGAAACGCCTGGGAAAATGTCGTCCGCCGCAGATTCTGCTTGCTGCTGGTAATGCTAATGACGGCTTCCGCTAGCATGTCCAGCGGACAGACCGAGGAGCCCAAGGAACTACCGGACTGGGGCACTGTCGTCGATCCGGATGGCGACTGCGAATTTGACTTGGCGGACCAGCAATTAACGATCACCGTTCCGGGGACTCCGCACGATCTGAGCGCGGAACTTCGACGCATGAACGCGCCACGTGTCTTGAACCTGGTCAAAGGTGATTTTACTTTGGCCGTCATCGTTAAGGGAGACTTCGAACCTGGGAAGGCGAATATCCCCGGACGCACAGCCTACAACGGCGCGGGGTTGGTGGTGATGCAAGACGAGCAAAACTACATCCGCTTGGAGCGTGCCGTACTGGAGCGGGGAGGGCAGCGGCAACACTACGCCAATTTCGAATTGCGGGTTGACGGCCAGGTGCAGCGCATCGGCACTCCGAGCGACATGCAATTGGACCCACAGGCATCCTGCTTGCTCCGCATCGAACGCACCGGCAATGAAGTCCGTGGCATCGTGCGACAAGGAACACGAGCTTGGACGGAGCTCAAACCGAAGAGCATTGAGTTGCAAGAAGATTTGTCTGTCGGCGTAGCCGCCATCAATGCTTCGACCAAAACCTTTGCGGCAAATTTCAGTGGATTGATCCTACAACTGCACTTTAGGCGATCTCATTAAACAAATCGTGGATTGATATTGCTACGAAAAAAGCCCTCAGGGAAATTGGAGGTTCCTACACCGTACCAATCACCAGAGGGCCAAGGATGGCTAATCGTAAACG
>JANSWS010000743.1 GCA_024743355.1 bacterium | reverse complement strand
GCAACGCTGTGCAGCATTTTCACGCGGCAGCTAATTGGCCAAGTTGCGCTAGTTTCTTGCGTTCGTCGGGTTTGAGCTTTCTGATTTTGGGTTCGCCTAATGGCTTCTTGTCAGGATTGTTGGGGCGATACCTAGCTTTCTTGTCGGTGCGGTTGTTGTATTTCGCAACGAGTGCTTTATTCAGCTGAGAATGTAGATTGCTGTCGGTATCAGAGTATTTGGCCAGGTTCCGCATACATGTGCGCAGAGTGCGCATGATATTGGCGAGGCTCCGGTCGCGAGTATCGTATTTGTCTTTGTGGCATGCTTCGTCTTTATTGGTTTCAGGAATCTGCTCCCGCAACGCAATCAATTCAGCGAATGCCATTCCGCGAATCGACCAGTCCAGTTCAACATACACGCGGTCACTATTGCGACAGCGTAGTTTTCGTTTGTCGATGGTTTGCTTCAATCCTCGGTATTCGACCTCCACACCCCATCGCATCTTGTAGTACTTGACGATTTTCTTGTTACTGAGTTTTTTAGGGTCTAAGACGCTGGTTAACATCCACATGCTTGCCTTGCCAACGTTGACCTTAACCAATCGCAAACGCAACGGCTTAGCTCCCGAATCGATCTTTTCTTTGGGCCAGCATAGAACGTGCCCACCTCCGATCTGTCTGACATCTGCTTTCTCCGACAACAGGCTTACGTTTCCGCCGACACGGACCAGAAAGTCTCCACCAGCACTCAGGATGCAGTTCCAAAATTCATAGCCAACGAAACCAGCATCCCCACAAAAAAGCGTGTTTGGAGGAAACTCGTCCTGCTCAAGCATTTCCATCACGTGGCGCCGTTCGCTTGAATTGGAGGGGCCCAGACGCCAGGTCCATGGAAGTCGAAGTCCCATGTGCCAGGTCATGGTAATCCATGCCTGAGGCGTTTGCGGTTGAGCCGGCTTCTTCTCATTCTTTCTACGACGCATGCCTTTGGTCTTTTTTCTTCCGATATTTGGCAGTCTGGCCTTTGCCATAATTGGGTGCACAAAACTCTTTCTCGTTCGAGGTGGTTCGAGGAGCTGTTACGCGTGAACCATCAAAGCCAATTAGTACCCAATGATCGTCTTGCCAAAAACGTCCCGCCACCTCTTCGGCCAAACGGCGGTATCGCTGCCCGAGCCCCGTGCTAAAGACACTACGATAGCGATCCAACGCATTGAGAAACCCTGCATATGTCTTAGCACCGCTGTCGATTTTTAGGTCTTTGGAAATTTCCAAAGTCATCGTATACGCGTCGGTAACATTTCGCGTATCCTGCCACGACCAAATCACCGCCTGCTGTACCAAGTGTTCTGGCTTCCATTTGATATTGCCGTGAAACTGGCTTAATGCAAATAATCCCTTCTCAGGGATCAACCAATCTACCAAGGCCCTGAAGATCGTCTTGTTTTGACATCTTTGATGCGGACGGCGTCTGGGGTTTACCCCTCGATTCGATTGCTTCCTGCAAGCCATGGCCAGATTCCTTTCTGACTGAGTGTTTCAGTTGGGTGGGTGAGGAATCTGGCCTTTTTTCATATCTCCATAAATGTGAAAACCCCAACTTTCCCTCAGAAAAAATGCTGCACAGCGTTGCCTT
>JANSWS010000196.1 GCA_024743355.1 bacterium | reverse complement strand
GCGTTTAATCCGCAGCATTCGTGCGGCGAACGCAACAGATATTTCTCGAACGATCCTAAGGAACCGATCAAAAACAACTTCCCTGTTTTTGAGGCGAGACATCACGCGGAGCGAGGATGGCTACTTTAGGTTGCGGAAGTTATTTTTGACCGGTTCCTAAGCGATTGTCGGACCAAGCGGGATCAGTCGGTATCCTGGCGATCGAGATGTCCTGAGCGATTGATGGCTCGAATCAGACGGAAGGAGGCCAGGGAACTGATTGCATAGCCGATCAAGCCGAACAGACTGAGGTCCTTCAAGCCTAACCAACCCGATTCCAGAAAGAGAACGGGCGGAACTTTGAAAGCCAGCAAGACGCTGGAACCCAGGAAGATGCTACTGGTAAGCAGGCCGAGTACGATGCGGTTCACCGACGGCCCGAGATTCTTGTGGGCCAAATGCACATCCAGTTTTCCTTCCTGGACAAGCTGCATCACGCTGCTGACTTGTCCCGGGAGTGTTTCCAGAAGATTCTCAAATTCCAGGTAGATGCGTTTCAGCATCTTGGCTTGTCGACGTGGTGAAATTCGGCGGAGCCACATTTTGCGGAAGAAAGGCTGCATGACTTCCAACAGACTGAACTTGGGCGACAGCTTATGAAGCGTGCCCTCCAGAGTGATCAGCAGCTTGATCAACAGCGACGTTTGAGGTGGCAGCGAAATTTGATGTCGATGCATGATGTCCGTCACATCTTTTAATGCACCGGCCAGATCAAAACTCTCCAAAGGCTGCGAACCGTAGGTAGCCACCAAGTCCGCCACGTCTATCGACAGAAAACTTTCGTCTAATCCGGCGGGCACATTTCCAACTCGCTTAATCAGCGTGGTTAACAGTGAAGCGTCTCTGGAAGCCACAGCCAGCAACATTTCTTCGATGGTCTCCCGCAACCGATCGTCGATCCTTCCGACCATGCCAAAATCAAGCAGCCCGAGTTTATTTTCGCCAACTACCAAGATATTGCCGGGGTGGGGATCGGCGTGATACACACCGTGGACAAACACCATTTCGATGTACATCTCGGCCGCCATCCTTGCCAACAGTTCTCTGGTGGGTTGATCGACACTCGCGGCTTTTGGCTTTCCAGGGGCCAGCTCGCTCACCGGGATGCCTTCAATCAAGTCCATTGTCAGCACGCGGCTGGAGGAGAGCGCTGGATAGGGCTTGGGAACAATGATATTGTCAAACTTCTCCAAAGTCCTAGCAAACATCTGCAGGTTTTGCAGCTCGCGTGTAAAGTTAAGCTCGCGCCGCAATGACTTCGACAATTGCTCCACGATCACGCTTGGCTTCCAAACCTCGAGATCTGGCAATCGAGACGCCAAAGTCGCCAGGCCTGCCATCACTTCCAGGTCCTCGTTGACCTTGCTTTGGATATCGGCATGCTGCACTTTGACCACCACCGGAGTACCGTCCACGAGTCGAGCCCTGTGCACCTGGCCGATCGATGCAGAGGCGATGGCTTGCCCATCGAATTCGCCGAACAGTTTGTCGACACATTCCCCCAGTTCGCTTTTGATAATTCCGCGTACAACATCATTGGAGTCGGCTGGTACATCGGACTGGAGCGCAGTTAGCTCGTCCGCCAATTCGGGACCAATCAACTCGGGTCGCAGACTCAACACCTGGCCGAGTTTGATGAATGTCGGGCCGAGTTCGGTCAGCGCGAGTCGGATTCTCTTGGGCCGCGAATAGCGTGACAGCGGCACACCTTGATCGTCCTTGATCCAGTCGCGAATGAAATCCAGCTTGAGCTGGCTGAGCCAATCCGCTAGTCCATATCGGCGCAGGATCGCAATGATCTCCTGCCAGCGGCGGAGATTGCGGTAGAGCTGCGGAATGGAACTGATCTTCATGCGAAATCCGTTATAAGGGCAATCCAACTGCTTCGTTCAGGTCCGTGCGTGCTTCCATGCGCAGCCAGATCCCAACGAAGACCGGCTCAAAGCCTTTCGCCATACCGGCTATCTGAAAACCGAAGAGAACCGGGGCTAATGCCCAATAGCACTTACTTTGACACAGGAAGCGTTGCCAATGGCAGCGGTGCGGCGCGAGCCGCCCGGCACTGCACAGCGAATTTGTTGCTGCGGCCGTACGGCTTGCGCCGTTACGCTACCAAAGTAAGTTAGTAATTTCGATTCCTGGTTGTCTCCCAACTAGGCTTTATCACAGCAAAATATTGTGGAACAGCTCTTCGAGCTGCCGGCCCAGCGAAAATACGGTTCGGAGAACCGTGCCACACTGTTTTGGGACAGTCGAACTAGCCTCAGCCATCTTTATTGCGAGAATCATCGCGCAACCCCAAATGATCCAACCACTTCCGCTTTCGTCCTTTGTTGGGATCGCAAGTTTCCGCTGGCGTTTCCGTTGGAGAACTTCGCAGATTGGAAAGTTCTTGCTCGAGTTCCGAGCGTTCGCGGGCCAATTTGGCTCTTTCAATCGATAAATCGATCTCCGCCTTGCGAAGCTTTTCTTCCCACTCACCCTGCATCATACGCAGTTTCTCTCTCTCCTGTTGAATGAGCTCATCATTATCAATTAGCTGACGATGCGAACTTTGTTCAACCGACTGGAGGCGTTCCTCATCCAGGAGCCGCTGTAACTCCCTGAGCTGCCGTTCCTTTTCCTGCAAGGCTTGATCCGTTTCGGCAATGACCCGCTCGATTTCAAGACGCTTGGGCTGCGGCAGATGTCCCTGATCATCGCTTTCCATTTGCTGTAACATTAGACGCTTACGGTCTTCCCAGCTCAAGTTCTCCTGTTGCGAAGCGTCTGTTCCAGCTGCCCCATGATTCGCGGCAGCCTGTTTAGCGATGCGATCCCGCAGTTCGGAATTCTGTTCTTTGAGTGCACGGATCTCGCGTCTTGCCTGGTCCAAGTCATGCAACAGAAGTTCATCGCCTGGCTCTTGGGAAAGCGCGGCTTCGTCGAGCTTTCGCTGCATCTCGGCAATAGTATCCATTAACTCGGCCGTTTGCGTATTGGCGGACTGTTCCATGGCACGCTGCTGTTGGTCCAATTCCTCGCTCCGTAAAGCGAGGAATTTCCGTTCGTCCTCCAGCTGCTGCCAGGCCGCATCCAGTCTTTGGTCACGGCTCTCCTCACATCCCTGGCTATCAGAAGCCTGGCTCAGAGACTGGACTTCTCGGAGATTCTCCTCCAGCTCCGCTACCCTTCGCTGAGCTCGCTCCAACTCCAGTTGCAGTTCTTCGTTCCTTTTGTCCGAACTGGCCATCGATTCCAGCTTGCTTTGGAGCTGAGCCTGCGCAGTCTCAAGGCTTTCGACGATCCCGTGGAGCGTACTCGAGCTCGCACGGAACTGATCGACGATCTGCTGAGAAGTCTCATCGTCAGCCTGTTGGCGGCGTAGACGCGACTCGATCCAGTCTGTGAGCTCCTGAAGCTCTTGCGCATGAGCCGTTCGGTTATCTTCGAGCTGGCGGCATAGTTCTTGAGCACGCTCAACCGCGGCTTGGCTCTTGGCCAAGCTATCATTGATGCCGTTGTGCAAACCTTGCTGGAGGTTGTCGAGGATTTCCCCAATCCTTTGGGAGCATTGATCAGCGGCCACGCTGACGGGATCTGGCGGTGGATCAATCCCGCTTACCTGCTGGAGAAGCAAATCGATTGCATCCAGCAGTTCCCCTTTCAGGACTGAGTTGAATCGTGAATCGCTGCTATTCCCTGGACGACCGGAAACTCGGCTGACGCGGTCCCTGAGAGACTCGACCCAATGCAGTACATCGCCTTCGGTCTCCTGCTCACTCATCAAAGCTTACCTCTCCTGTAACTGCAACTTCCTGTCTATAAATAGATTTGGATCTGTGGGCGGTCAAAATCCGAATCCGCAAGGCCCATAGCTCCGCCTCAAGGTACTAGGCTAAATGGCGGTTGTAGCGATAATTTGCAATTGTCCGGCCACCGCTCGCGGAGATAGCCAGCCAGAATTCGTGGGCTTCCTAAACAATCTGAATGAGTTCATGCCCAAGAAAAAAACCGTACGCGACGAAAGTAGGGATTCTGCCACCAAATCCGATGGTGATCAGCCGAGCTTCGAGCAGGCACTGGAAGAGTTGGAGTTGATCGTCAATCGTTTGGAGCGTGGGGAGGGCTCGCTCGATGAGGCTTTGAAGGACTACGCCGGGGCCATCCAATTGATGCGAATCTGCCGCCAAAAGTTGGAGCATGCGGAACGTCGCATCGAAGTCTTGAGCGGAATCGACGCCGAAGGCAATCCCATTGCGAAAGAGTACCGCGACGACGCGATGGACTTGGATGGCAAGCGACAATCGCGCAGCGAGCGACGCACGGCAAATCCGAGAGAACCGTCGGGCGGACGGGAGAATTCTGAGCTCTTCTAATCTTGCGGAACAAGACGGTACCAGACCATCAGACATGAAAATCCAGGAATCAACATTGACGAGTGCTGCGAGCCAAGACCTTGAACAAAGACTTGCGGAGCTTCGGCATGCGGTCGATGAAGCATTGCGGGCTTACACGGCGACGGCCCCCGGCTGTCCCCAGCGACTGGCTGACGCCATCAGCTATAGCGTTTTGGCGCCCGGAAAACGCATGCGTCCGCTGTTGGCCTTGTTGGCTTGTGAAGCGGTCGGCGGGGAATGGAGGTCCGCTTTGCCAGTAGCCTGCGCGGTTGAATTGGTGCACGTCTACTCGCTGATCCACGATGATTTGCCAGCGATGGATAATGACGAGCTGCGACGGGGACAGCCTACATGCCATCGAAAGTTCGACGAAGCGACAGCCATCCTGGCCGGTGATAGCCTGCAAATGATGGCCATTGAGGTGATTTGCCGTGACATGCCGGAGGAACTGGTAGGCCCCTGCTGCAAAACCCTTTCCGTGGCAGCGGGGCGTTGCTGGCTGGTGGGCGGACAGGCCGATGATCTGGCCGCCGAAGGACGGTTCCCAGATAGCCCTCCACCCCGCACTGTGGAGTTCCTCAAGGACATCCACCGACGTAAGACGGGTGCTCTGATCGAGGCAAGTTTACGACTGGGAGGGCTAGCAGGCGGAGCTTCTGCTGATCATCTTGGAATCCTGGGAGCCTTTGGACAGCATATCGGACTCGCCTTCCAGATCGTGGATGACTGTCTGGACGTCGAATCAACCCCCGAACAATTGGGGAAAAACACGCGTAAAGACGTGGAGCATGGCAAATTGACCTATCCAGGCCTGCTGGGGTTGAAAGAATCCCGACAAATGGCTGATGCACTGGTTCGTGATGCGATAGAATCCCTAGCGGTTTTTAAAGATAGAGGCAGACCTTTGCAGGCTCTGGCGCAGTTTGTTGTCGAGCGGAGAAAATAGCTGCATGACGAAGAGACTTGAGACGATCGACTCGGCCACACAACTGCACGACTTGAGCGTTGCCGAACTGAAAGATCTGGCGGGCGAAATCCGAGAGGTACTGTGCGGCTTACTAAGCATTCGCACGGCCCATTTCGCCTCCAACCTGGGTGTCGTCGAGCTATGCCTGGCCTTGCACAGTACCTTCGACTTTCGAAACGACCGGCTCATTTGGGATACGGGACACCAGATCTACCCTCATAAATTGGTGACTGGGCGGTACAAAGATTTTGCCTCGATCCGGACCCGCGGCGGTCTGATGGGTTACCCGAATCCCGCCGAAAGTGAATACGACCTGTTCATGACCGGTCACGCCGGCTGCAGCGTCTCCACGGCACTCGGGCTGAAGAGTGGGGATGATCTGAATGGGCATCCAGAAAGGCACAGCGTCGCGGTCATTGGTGACGGAGCCTTCCCCTCCGGCATCGTGTTCGAAGCTCTGAACAACGCCGGCGAATTGAATAGTAAGCTGTTGATTGTGCTCAACGACAACCGCATGAGCATTTGCCCGCGGGTGGGTTCCGTCGCCAATTACTTGGATCGCCTGCGGGCCAATCCGTTCTACACCGGGCTGAAGTCCGAAGTTGTCAAAGTGCTCAACCACCTGCCAGTTTTCGGCGACCCCGCCGAGCGACTGCTGGCCCAGATCAAGGAAGGAGTCAAGGCTGGCATGCACGGTGGCATGCTCTTTGAAGAACTGGGGATTCACTACGTCGGCCCCATTGATGGACACGACATCGGCTTGTTGAAAAAGTACCTGAAGATGGTGATGGACAAGGATGGTCCAGTGCTGCTGCACGTCGTTACCGACAAAGGACACGGATATCAGCCAGCTGAGAAAGACCCCGTCTTTTTTCACACTCCACCGGCCTTTCAGGACGACAGTGGACAGGCAAAGATCTTGCCAAGCAAGTCGGCCCCCGCCTATACAAACTTTGCGCGTGACGCCATCGGCAGCGCCATGCGGCACGACCCTAAAGTGACGGTGATGACCGCAGCCATGTGCCAGGGCAACAAACTGGAACCCGTTCGCGAGGAGTTCCCCGACCGCTTCTTCGACGTAGGTATCTGCGAGTCGCATGCGGTAGCCTTCGCCGCCGGTCAAGCCAAAGCCGGACTGAAACCGATCGTAGCCATCTATAGCACGTTTCTGCAGCGAAGCCACGATCAGATCTTTCAGGAAGTGGCTCTGCAGGATCTTCCGGTAGTGTTCATGATGGACCGAGCCGGCTTGGCCGGGCCCGACGGGCCGACACATCATGGCGTGTTTGATATCGGATACATGCGGATCTTTCCAAACCTGTGCTGCATGGCGCCCGCCAGCGGTCGCGAACTGCAGGCTATGCTCGACTTCGCACTCCAACAGAATCATCCCGTAAGCATCCGTTATCCCAAGACTTCGGCTGCTGAGATCGATCTATCCGAACAACCCATCGAACTTGGAAAAGGTCAGGTTGTGCGTTGGGGTACGGACGGCGCTATCCTCGGTCTGGGCCCCATGCTGGAAGTCGCCTTGGAGGCTGCCGAAGTCCTGGCTCAAGATGGTCTGGACGTTGCAGTCATCAACCCCCGGTTCATCAAGCCATTGGACGAGGAATTGCTTGAACAAGTATTCACGCAGTGCCGATTTGTCCTCAGTCTAGAAGAAGCTTCGTTGATGGGTGGCTTCGGAAGCGCGGTTCTGGAACTGGCCAGTGATCGTGGTTGGGATACTAGAAATATGAAACGCATGGGTCTGCCCGATCAATTCATCGAACACGGTGATCGCGACGAATTGCTGGCGGAAGTAGGCCTCTCCCGCGATGGAATCGTGCGGGCGTGTCGCGAACTGGATGCCAATCATGCTGAAGCTATCTGACGGCAAGCTCCCCATCCGCTAGAATTGGCGCTTCTCTCGCAACATAGCTTTCATTGGGCAGCCAGCATGAGCTCTTATCCAACTTGGGTTGCCGAGGGGCGGCAGCAACCGCGAGTTGTTGTTCTGGCCGCGGTCAACCGGCCCAGAGTTGCCGCCGAGATGGAGCAGATCGAGGCTATTCTGGCAGAATCCGCTGAAATTGTGGCCGTCGATCGCGATGAGTCTTTTGATTTTGACGGGGCCGATGTGGATTTGGTTGTGGTGCTGGGCGGAGACGGATCGATCCTGTCAGCCGCTCGACGCATGCGTTTCAATCAATTGCCGGTCTTGGGTGTGAACCTGGGAAGGCTCGGATTTCTAGCCGCTTTAGGGACAGAAGAATTAGAACAGAACTGGCCGTTGGTTTGTCAGGGACAGTGCCCCGTTGACGAACATGTAATGTTGCTGTGCGAGCTACGTCCAGCCGAAACACAGGCGAGCCAATACTCGCAATCCTGGCAGCACCAGCAATTGGCCTTAAACGAAGCCGCCATTCTGGGAGGCCCGCCATTCTCGATGATGCAAATCGACCTCTACGTCGATGATCATTTGGCCTCGAGTTACCCCTGTGATGGGCTGATCGTCAGTACACCCGTCGGTTCCACCGCGCACAATCTGTCGGCTGGAGGACCAATCCTGCATCGACGCTTGGAAGCGGTGGTAATCAGCCCCATCAGTCCGCACACGCTGACGATGAGACCGGTGGTGGACCATGTTGACAGGGTCTTCGAAATGTTCGTTCGACAGGGAAATCCCTCGGTATCGGCGGTCATCGATGGCCGTGTCATGGGCACGCTCCGAGAGGGTGATTGCCTGCGGATTTCCAAAGCCCCCGTCTCATTCAAGATGATTCGCGTGGCAGGCAAAAACGAATACCGCACGCTACGCGAAAAATTGGGCTGGGGAGGCAATCCGCGCAAAAAATCATCACGCAAGCAGACGTGACGATGGCCAGCTGAGGATTGCTGGCAAAACCACAAGAGGCTGCGGACGCGCCTGGCGGTAAAGCTATCTTTCCCAATTCTCACGATTGCACTTTACCGACAGACGCAGGTGATTCCGCTTTCGGTCGGAGCCCGCGTTCGTGTACAAACAGCCTGGACCAAGGGAGCGTTGTGATTTGAGAATCGGCTTGGAACAACGGCTGTTCCATCTGCTTATTCATTCGGTTCCAGCCCCGCTTCCGTCTCGACCCTTAGGCTATCGATAACTCATTCGGCATGGAGGCCCAATCATGACGTTGACGTCCAAACTTTGGCTTGTAGTTCTACTATTGTCCTGCCATTTCTGTCTGGCACAGGACAACTCGGGTAAGAAATATCTGCTGCAGTACAAGATGCAGGCCGGAGAAACCATCGTCACGCGTGTGGAGCACTTTGCCGAAACCCGCACCACCATGGCGGAGCACGACGAATCGAGCCGCTCACAAACAACCAGTCAGAAAGTCTGGGAAATTACCGCGGTTGATGCTGAAGGCAACATGACGTTTGATTATCGCATCGACTCAGTTCGACTCTCACAGTCGATAGGTGATAGTGAACCGCAGATCTACGATAGCAGCAAAGACAGTGAAGTGCCTGACATGTTTCGGCCCGTTGCCGAAACCGTCGGCAAGACCCTGGCAACCATTTCCATCAATCAGCAAGGGCAGGTACTGAACCGAGATAAAGAACTCCAGACACCGCAACTGGGAATGGGCGATCTCACGATACCATTGCCCAACTATGCGATTGCCGTAGGTGAGCGATGGAGTGTCCCGCGCGAGATGCGTGTCAAGTTGGAGAACGGTGAATACAAGAAGATCAAAGTTCGTGAGCTTTATACGCTGGACAAGGTAGCTACAGGAGTAGCCACGATTCGCATCGTGACGCAACCCTTGACGCCCGTGAACGACCCGGCGGTGGAAGCTCAACTGATTCAGCAGTTGAGCAAAGGCGAAATTCGTTTTGATATGGACCGCGGTCGCTTACTCAGCAAGCGCCTCGACTGGAGCGAAGAAGTCGTAGGATTTCGCGGACCTGATACATCTCTGCGATACGACGGTAAATTCATCGAGGAGTTGCAGGACATGCAGCGGACGGCCAGCCGCCCCTAAGCCTTGGTCCGTCGTTGAACAAGTGTTCTTAGGCGGGCGGGAGATGAAAATTCACCCATCGTTGCCACCGTCGCCAGACGGTGGAGGACGTAGTCCACGCTCTGGCGAGCGTGGCTATGGATGGTAAGTTGACCACACTCTGGCGAGCATGGCTACGGGTAAGTCGACAACACTCTGGCGAGCGTGGCTACGGGTAAGTCAACCACGCTCTGGCGAGCGTGGCTATGGATAGATAGTCACCGATCGCTCTGCGATGGATGGGTTGTCAGGCCGAGGCGCTACAATCGCGAAGAGATCGGCGACTATGCCAAATCTCTAGACCGGCAGGCCCCAGTACTCTAGAAACTGCATCAGCCAGGGGCTGGTCCAGGGGTTCTGCCAGGGGTAGCACGCGGAAAAAACACTGACCAGCAAGAGCAACTCGATGACTCTTCTGGCCGCTTTGCCGGGGTGGAGTTGCAGGCTGGCGTTGGCCAACCATAACCACAGCGGGATTAACCAGAAGGTCCACCGCAAGCCACTGCTCACGCCACCGTAATTACGGTCTTCCAAACCGCGCGTAAAGTAGAACGCCAACACAACCAGCGTCGTCGCCGCAATGGCCCCGCCGATAAGCAGGGGGAAGTTCTTCAAGGGATTCTGGCTACTCGCACCATTCAAGACGGCAAAGACTCCCAGGAGTGAAAGCAACCAGAATGGCGTCAAGCTGAGAATGCCATGATGCCCCAGTAGGCAGTGAAAAATATACTTGGCGCGATCCGCTTCGCCGGCGTCGACTCCCGGTTTCTCGCCCGCCCAGTAACTGCCTGGATAGTCGTACCAGTCGTCCCATTCATGTACGGATACGGTTGTGCCCTGGTCATCTGGTACCCGCAAGGCATACTGAGTCTGATTTTCTTGATCGAAGAACTCGATCGTGTTTTTGCGTCGAGCCGGCCTCAAGATGCAGGAATCGGAGGAGTAGATACTGTGCGATTCCATGGCCTTGGATACCTCCGCGACCGTCAACTGGCCATAACGCTCGGCTTCAAAGTCGAATAGTTTCGCTCCGACATCGCGGTGGGCGTAGGCGGGAGACCATACACCGTGGGCCAGGTAGTTAGTGCCAAAAAATGCGATTGCCACTGGCAGCAAAGCGGGCACATAAGCCAGTAGAGTCTTCTTGGCTGAGACCAGCAACAAGATAGCCCCCGCCGCAAGTACCCAGCTTAAAGCCGGCAATTCATTGGCGGCGGCGAAACTGGTGGCCAAACCACACAGCACGAACCAACGCGTGCGGGTATCTTGCACAATGGCGATCCGATCCAGACACCAGAGGGAAGCGGCCACCGCCAAAGCGGCTGGCAAGTGATTGTTGAGTGTGATGGCAAAGGTAGATAAATAAGTGCCCCAGACAGCCACGCCGCCCAGCAAAAGTATCGACCACAGATCGTCCGAACGCTGTTGAAACCAGCGCAGGCACAAGCTCCAAAACAGGGCCAACGGAAGCAAATTGACTACAAACAACACCGCCCTTCCCATCGGGAACGGCTCGTCCAGCAGCGTGAGCCCCGTTAGCTGACTCAACACCCAGTAGATGCCCGCGTACATGGTCGGCAGCAACGTTGGCTTACTGCTGTAGTAGTGCAGTTTTCCATCCGCTCCACGGTGGCGGACCAGATCGATCGTGTACCAATTGCTGCGTTTCTGCTTGGCCTCATCATCAAAAATCAGATGATCGATTTCGTAGGAGCCACGTTTGGCCAGGGCTTCAATGGTGCACCAGCGACTACGGTCGTTGGCGCTCAGAAAGGGCAGATCTCCCGAGCGTGACTCGACCTGCAGCAACCGTCCGGTTTGGGCAGCCAGGGCCAGCAGTATCAACAGTCTCAGCGGCCAACTCAGCTGTTTGCGCCATGCACCGCTTGCAGGCTCTGAAGAACCAGTCGGGATATGCTCGTCAGTTCCCATCGGTTTCTGCCTCGATGCTGTAAGGTCGACTCGCCGGACGATTCTGAGCGGTAATCAACTCGGCCAGAAAGCCCAAGGAAATCAATTGGGCTCCAAACAAAAGTGCCAGAATACAAAAATAGAAAATCGCCTTCTCATGCAAATGCACATCGGGCATATCGCCTAAACGGCTAATAACCCACAGGGCTGCCAAAACGCACAATCCCAGGAATCCGATGGCGAAAGAAGCCAAACCAACCGTCCCCAGCAAGTGCTGAGGACGATTCTTAAAACCGGTCAGAAAATAGACCGTTAGCAAATCCAGGAAGCCTTTAATGAAACGCTCAAAACCATACTTGGAGCTGCCGTAGGCTCTCGGTTTATGCTGAATGGCCAACTCCGATACTTTGAATCCCCGGGCAGCCGCCAAAACGGGAACGAAGCGATGCATCTCACCATACAGCTGAACTTCGTCCAGCACTTGGCGGCGGTAAGCTTTTAATCCGCAATTATGATCATGTAAGTCCACCTGGGTCAGCCAGCTGATCATGCGGTTGAAAATTCGGCTGGGCCAAACCTTGTGCCATGGATCCTGCCGAACTTTTTTCCAGCCAGAGACAACATCGTAGCCCTGGTCCAGTTTCGCCACCAGCTTTGGAATTTCTAAGGGATCGTCCTGCAAGTCCGCATCCATGGTTATGATGATGTTGCCCTGCACGACGTCAAAGCCTGCCGCCAGTGCCGCAGCCTTGCCGAAGTTTCGTCGAAACTTGATGCCGCGGACCCATTCGTGCCCGGCTGCCAGTTCCTGAATCACGCTCCAGGAATCGTCACTTGAGCCATCGTCGATAAACAACAACTCGAAACGATCTACTTGAGAGTCGAGAGCCAATTGTAGCTGACTCACCAGTTCACGCAGACTGTCTTGTTCGTTGAATACGGGAACGACAATGGACCACATGATGAATAACTAACTTTGGTTCAGATGATGAGTCGGCTCTGCGGGAACTGCGGCAACTTGGTCGACTTGCTGCCAAGGACGGAAGCGAAACAGGCTCAGAATCCCGACGACCACCAACTCAGTAAGCAGCCAAACGATGCGCAGCCAAAAGGCACTGCACAAGGCTGCCGTCGGTCCGACGACAGGAGTCAACACAGCCAGGATAACAAATTCTCGCACGCCAGCCCCGCCAGGTATCAGTGACACAAATCCCACCACCACCGCCAAAGCGCAGGCGCCGCAGGCACTCAACCATAGCACGCCCCAAGGTGTGCTTTCCAGATCCGCGCTAGGTAGACTCTGCAGCACAAACATCAAGCTTAGTCCGTTGAGCAGCCAGCCGACGGTCAACAAGATCCATCCCTGCGAAAAAAGTCGCCAGCTGATTCTCCGCGTCCAAACTGCCAATTGCTCCGCCGCAACCCCGCGTTGGAGCTTGGGCAACAGAAAACGCATCACGGGCGGCGAAGCCGGAACCAGCGTGGCCAGCAGCATGCCCACCGCCAGCAGAGATAAACGCCAATCCAGGTTCAGCAGAATTAAGCATACTGCCGCCACGGCCCCACCGACCGACATCAGGGTCAGCGTCTCCATAAAGATGGTCAGCGTAGTTGCCGTCTTCTTAATCGGATGGTGTTGCAATGCTCCCAAACGGAGCACAATCACCATGGCTTTACCCGGCAGATACTTGCCCAAATTGCCATAGAAGTAAGCCCAAAGCACGTCCAACAAATGCTCCGTCTGCTCCAACTCTCGCAAACATTTGCGCCAGAAGTATGCTGGGAATAGCATCCCCAAGGCATACATACAGCCTGACAAGATGAGCCAACCGGGCTTGGGCTTCCAAAACTGCTTCGCTTGCTTTGACAGCTCGTCTGCCTGAGACTCCAGCGACAAACGCTGTTCCACATCTTGACTGGCCGCCGCAGCTTCCCGCAGTTCCATCGCCTGCTGACTCAACTCCCCCTGCTGCATGGCAAGCTCGGCAGTGGCGTTGCGAACACTCCGACCTATGCCCCAGACCACTAGGCTCAGCACCAGCAGTTGTAGCAGCCGCCTGGTCCAAATTTTCCATT
>JANSWS010000010.1 GCA_024743355.1 bacterium | reverse complement strand
GCCGGCGCGGTTCTGCTGGCCAAGGTTAGTTTAGGGGCTATGGCCTGGGGCGATCGCTGGTTTGGTGGCCTTACCCGCAACCCTTGGAATCCGCAGCAAGGCAGTAGCGGGTCTTCGGCCGGCAGCGCTTCGGCCGTTGCGGCTGGCTTGGCCACGTTCGCACTGGGCAGCGAAACCTTGGGGAGCATTGTTTCTCCAACCACCCGGTGTCGTACTTGCGGATTGCGGCCGACCTTCGGCCGAGTCAGTCGGGCCGGATGCATGCCGCTGGCTTGGTCGATGGACAAAATCGGTCCGATCGCAAGACACGTCGACGACTTGGCCTTCGTCTTTGCCAGTTTGCTCGGGAGCGATGGTCGCGATCCAACGGTGGTCGAACGGAGTTTTCGGTGGCCTGCCGAGCAAAGTCTGGCGGGCTTGCGAGTGGGGATTACGGGTGATCAGCTGGATACGACAGAAGAAGCCGCATTAGAGTACTTGAAATCGGAAGGCGCGGAACTCGTCGACATCGACTTGGATTCCGAGCTGCCGACCAGCGCCATGAACTTCATTCTGGGTGTTGAGGCATCCACGGTGTTTGACGATGCCTTCCGCCAAGATCCGCAGGCCGACTACGGACGCTGGCCGGATACTTTTCGCCAGTCTCAGTTTGTTCCCGCTATCCAATACTTGCGGGCTAATCGGCTGCGCAGTCAACTGATTACCGAGACGGAGAAGAAGCTAGGGCAATGCGATGTGCTGCTGGCAGCCAATGATCTGCTACTGACCAATTTGACGGGGCATCCATCCGTTGTGGTCGCTTGCAACGAATCCGAGTCGCGTGGCATTTCGCTGCCGGGCGTGATCAAGCTGACATCGGCCGCTTATCGCGAAGATGCGCTGCTCGCGGTTGCCCAGCGATTGCAATTAGCCTTTCCCCCCACGCCATCCGAGCCACCTCTGGATGAATGGCTGGCCAAACAGGCACAAGCCGAGGAGTCGCAGTAGGTGAGATTTCAGCTCCAAAACGAGGGCCAAAAAATGAGTACGCGATCCATCTGCCAAGTTACCGCACTGCCGTTGCTGATGTTGGTTTTCCCACATGCATTTCTGCGGGGGCAGACAGAGGGGCAGGATTCGCGCCCGTGGGAAAAGCATACTGTCTACGAAGGTGCAAGTTGCATGACGGCGATAGCTGCGGATTTCACCGGCGACGGCAAACTGGACATTATCTGCAGCGCTGCGAATAAGACTCGCTTGCTAATTGCTCCCGACTGGCGGGAGATGATCTTGAGCGATAGCCCGGATCACAATTTCATTCACAGCGAAGCGCTGGACGTGGATGGAGATGGAGACATGGACTATGTCGGGGCCCGCTACAACCCCGGTTTGATCGTTTGGATCGAACAGCCGGACGAACCTGAGAATCAGGCCTGGAAAGTACACCTGGTTTCCGAACAAGTGCATGGAATCCATGGTCTCATTCAAGGTGATGTGGATGGTGATGGGCGAGCAGATCTTCTGGCAACCAGCGCTCAGCCGCTGCCGCCTTATCCGGAGTCGCTAGTTTGGTTTTCCATACCGGAGAATGTTCGCGATGTTGCGGAATGGCCCGTGAATGTTTTCGCCAGGCAGGATGCGCCGGGGCTGACCCATTATTTGGGTTTTGGCGACGTCAATGGTGATGGACGGCCGGATGCGGCCACCGGGGCCAAGGGCGGTCCGCAGGATCCATCAGGAAAGGGAGAGTGGTTTGCCTGGTGGGAGGCTCCTAAGGATCCACGCGGGGCGTGGAAGAAACACATGTTGTCTGACCAGCAACCCGGAGCGACGAATATTCATCCCAGCGATGTGAACGGTGATGGACTTGTCGACTTTGTGGCTTCTCGCGGGCATGGTAGGGGTGTAGTGTGGTTCGAAGCCCCAGCATGGAACGAGCATGCCATTCATGCATCGATACAGGAGCCGCACTGTCTGGTTGTTGTCGACATGGACGACGACGGAGATGAGGACGCAGCCACCTGCGCCTTTGGTGATAAAATCGCTGCCTGGTTTGAAAATGATGGACAGGGTAGATTTCAAACCCACATCGTGGGTCGCGACCAAGAAGCCTATGACATCCGGGCGGTTGATCTCGACCAAGACCAAGACTTGGATTTGCTGGTCGCTGGCCGGGGAAGCAATAATGTGGTCTGGTATGAAAATCCCCGCCTGCCATAAAGCCTGATCCACGCTTATGCCGTTCCCCGCTCGGGCCCCACGATCCCATCCGGGGCAAAGCAGCCGCTCAAATCCCATCCTCTCCGATTTGTAGAAAGCCGCAACATGCCGCGAATATGGTTTTTTCTCATTGTCGTTTTTCTAAGCCTGACAACGCCTGGTAATGCCGTTCAGGCAGAGCCGCTGAAGGTCTTGTTCCTGGGCGACAATGGGCATCATCGTCCGCGAGATTTGGCCGAAGTCTTGGTTCCAGAGTTGGCCAAAGCCAATATTGAATTGACGTATACCGAAGATGTTTCGCAATTGAATTCTGAGCGGCTGGCGGAGTATGCGGGGCTCTTGCTGTACGCCAACATAGATGAGATTGCCGCGGAGCAAGAATCCGCCTTGCTGGAATACGTGGCCCAGGGTGGAGGGTTCATCCCACTGCACTGTGCTTCTTACTGCTTTCGTAATTCCCCGGCGGTTGTAGATCTCATCGGAGGTCAGTTCCAGCGTCATGGCGGCCAGATTTTTTCGACTGAGATTGTGCAGCCTGAGCATCCGCTGATGCAAGGTTTCGGCGGGTTTGAGAGCTGGGATGAGACCTACATCCACACGCGACACAATGAACGCAACCGGATTGTGCTGGAGGTTCGGCGACAAGGAGATCAAGCACGGGATCGTGAAGTCGAGCCCTGGACCTGGATCCGCACACATGGCAGCGGTCGTGTGTTCTATACGGCCTGGGGACATGATGCCCGTACCTGGAAGCACCCTGGCTTTTTGAATCTGCTGGAACGCGGCATTCTGTGGGCCTGCGGCCAGGATCCTAGAGTCGTGGCGGACTATCGAGACGCGACGTTGTTTGACATTCCCGCTATGACCGAGCCCCGCACGGATGTTGCTGATTTCGAATACCAGGAAGTAGGACCCAAGATTCCCAATTATCTGGCGGGAGAAAGCTGGGGTACTCAGGGTGAAATTATCACCCAAATGCAGCTGCCCTTATCTCCGGAGGAATCACTCAAACACTACGTCACGCCACAGGATTTCCATTTGGAGTTGTTCGCTGCTGAACCGCAACTCCAGGGCAAGCCTATCGCTATGAATTGGGATCATCGCGGTCGGCTCTGGCTGTGTGAGACGGTCGATTATCCCAACGAATTGATGCCACCCGAGCAAGGCCGCGATCGCATTCGCATCTGTGAGGACACCAATGGTGATGGTCGGGCCGATCGTTTCACCGTATTTGCGGAGAACCTGAGCATCCCGACATCGCTGGAGTTCTATCGCGGGGGCGTAATCGTTCAGGCGGGTGTGCAGACTATCTATCTACGCGACAACGACGGCGACGATCGAGCGGATCAACGTGAAGTACTCATCACCGGCTGGGAGATGGGTGACACCCACGGAGGCGTAAGCAACTTCCAATACGGTCTCGACAATCGTTACTGGGCCATGCAGGGTTACAATAATTCGCGTCCCAAGTTCGCGGGTGGCGAGCATCCCGGATTTCGCCAGGGACCATTTGCGTTTGAAGTCCGTGGGGCAGCCGATGCGCCGCAAGTTGCCGACGTAGAGTTCATACGCTCCACGACCAACAATAGCTGGGGGCTGGGCACCAGTGAGGAAGGATATATTTTCGCCTCGACCGCGAATCGTGCCCCCAGTTTCTTCGTTCCCATCGCCAACCGTTACTACGAGAGGGTGCGTGGCTGGACGCCATCCTTGATGGCGGATGAGATCGCGCCGGACCACTACTTTCATCCGATTACGGACAAGGTTCGCCAAGTAGATCACCACGGTGGTTACACGGCGGGTGCTGGCCATGCTCTATACACCGCCAGAGCCTATCCAAGTCAGTGGTGGAACAGGACGGCATTTGTGTGCGGTCCTACGGGGCACTTGATTGGGACATTTGTCTTGGATCGTGACGGGGCCAGCTTTCGCGATCGTAATGCTTTTAATTTGATCGCCAGTGATGACGAGTGGGCGGCACCCATTCAGGCCGAAGTGGGACCGGACGGCTATGTGTGGATCATTGACTGGTACAACTACATCGTGCAACACAATCCGACCCCGCGCGGTTTTACGACCGGCAAAGGCAATGCCTACGAATCGGATTTGCGAGACAAAACCCACGGGCGGATTTATCGCCTGGTCTATGACGGCGAGCTTGGACAACGGGACGCGGATCGACCCGCTGACCTCTCCCCCGATGATCCGGCTTCTTTGCTGGCGGGCCTGTCACATTCCAACCGCTTGTGGAGACGTCACGCGCAGCGGCTGCTAGTGGAGCGTGGTAAGGACGATGTGGTATCTGAGTTGGTTCCGTTGTGTGGCGACTCCACGAAGGATATGACCGGAAACAATCCCGGCGTGATCCATGCACTGTGGACACTGCACGGCCTTGGGGCGATTGTAGATCCCCAGGGGCCTGGCTTCCAAGCGGCTGCTAAAGCACTCTCTCATCCGGCCGCGGGGGTTCGGCGGAATGCGGCGCTGGTTTTGCCACCTTCAGTAGAAGCTGTTTCAACCTTGATGAGCAGTAACGTGTTCGCGGACGCTGATGAACAGGTTGTTCTGGCGGGGCTGTTGGCACTTTCGGATATGCCTGAGTCGCAGCAGGCTGGGCAAGGGCTGGCCGAGTTGGCAAACGATTCAAGGATAATGTCAGATCCGCACCTTCGGGACGCCTTGATTTGTGCGGCTGCCAGGCACGGCTCTTCTTTCTTGAGTTCTTGCCTCGAACGCGACGATCTCGGCGACGACCCGCCGCTTGCCGACACGCTGAGGATTGTGGCTGAGCATCTTGCCCGATCTTCTCTCAACATTTCCGAGCTGGAGCAATTGTTAGCCAGCCTGTCCCAAGCCGAGCCGGCCTTGGTTCAGCCGGTTGTCGCGGGGCTGGCGGATAGCAGAGTGGACGAGTCTCGCGAGCCGTTGAGCGGCAAAGCGGAAAGCTTGTTGATGGCCTTGTTGGAAGGGGCGGATACGGAAGCACTCGGTCCTCTGCTGAGATTGGGTAAGCTGTGGGGTAGTAGGGGCATGAACGAACAGGCGGCCCGTCTTTCCCAAGCCCTATTTGAAAAGATCGAAGATGCCGAGCTGGAACCTGCGAGTCGTTTGCAGGCCCTGGCGGAGCTCGTACGTTTCTCGGGTGAAGATTCTCAAGTAGTCACCAAGCTGTTGGAGATTGTGAATCCGCAGACTTCGCCGGAGATCAGCCGCGGAATCATTCGTGGCCTGGCTTCGGCAACAGCCGAAAATGTGGGGCAGGAGTTGCTGGGGCTGTGGGATTCCATTACTCCGTCCTTGCGCCAGGATGTACTCTCTGTACTTATTTCCAGGCCAGAGACCACTCAGGAGTTGCTGACAGCCATTGAAGATCGCTTGTTAGGCATCCAGGATCTATCGCTGGACCAACGACAGACTCTGACCGCACATCCAAGTCGTGAGATCCGGCGACGGGCCCGTGATATTCTGCAGTCTGCTGGTGAGACGCTGGATAGCAACCGTCAACAGGTGATTGAGCAATACTTGATCGCAACTCAGAAATCAGGCGATCCTTCCGCAGGTAAAGCCTTGTTCACCAAGAATTGCGCCATCTGCCACAAGCACTCGGGCGAAGGCAACGAGGTTGGTCCGGATTTGACGGGAATGGCCGTACATCCTAAAGAGGAATTGTTGGTTCATATCCTGGATCCGAGTCGCAGTGTGGAGGGCAATTTCCGACGCTACACCTTGCTGACGGCCGGCGGGCAAATCTTGGCGGGGATGCTGGCTGCCGAATCGCAATCCGCTGTCGAACTGATCGATGCGGAAGGAAAACGTCAGACGATTTCACGCGAAGATATCGAACAGCTGACATCCACGAATAAATCGATGATGCCGGAAGGCTTTGAACAGCAGATGGACAAGCAGCAGATGACAGATCTGTTGGAGTTCCTGACTCAAAAGGGAAGGTATGTGCCCTTGCCGCTAGCCAGCGTGGCAACGGCGATCAGCACGAAGGGACTGTTTAGTCCCGGGGATAATGGTCCCGATCGCATGATCTTCGAAGATTGGTCCCCTAAGGAGTTTCAAGGAGTTCCCTTTCAATTGGTCGATCCCTTAGGTAAGACGCGTCCCAACATTGTCTTGCTGAACGGACCCTTGGGAACCTTGCCGCCCAGGATGCCCCGCGAGATATCGCTGCCCTGCAACATGCGACTGAGCAAGTTGCATTTGTTGAGCGGAGTCAGCGGTTGGGGACATCCCTTCAATCGCGAAAATACAACCTCGATGATCGTACGCTTGCATTATTCGGACGGAACACAGGAGGACCACGAACTGAAGAATGGAACTCATTTCGCGGATTACATCAGCCGTCAGGACGTTCCCGAATCCGAATTCGCCTTCGCACTACGTGGACAACAGATTCGTTACCTGGCCGTGAGTCCGCAGCGAGATCTCGTGGTGCAAAAAATTGATCTCATCAAGGGACCGGACCGAACTGCTCCCATGGTGATGGCCATCACCGCAGAGCAGGCGGAGTGAGGGTTTGTGTTTGGAGTGAAGGTTGGCACGGCTGCCGCTTCGCTCAAAACAGTTCGTGGATTTCTCGGAAGCCGGAATCGACCAAGGGAAACGGGCGTCCGCCAGGCCCGGGGATATGATCATCCAGCTTGAATCCCAAGGCATGAAAAATGGTGGCTACGACTTCCGGAGGTTCGGTTGGGCGGTCATCAGGAACGGCGCCGATGGGATCGCTGGCACCGACCACTTGGCCGCCTTTGACTCCCCCGCCTGCGAAATAAACGGTGAAGCACTGGGGCCAATGATCACGGCCCCCGGCCGGATTGACTTTGGGTGTTCGTCCGAACTCCGCTAGATTCGCGACCAACGTATCGTCCAATAGTCCTCGGTCCGCCAAATCGGTGATCAGCGCGGAGTAGGCTTGGTCGTACATGGGAGCAACGATGTTCTTCATGCCTTCAATGGATGTAAACGGTTTACTGCCGTGGATGTCCCAGGTGATTTCATCAAACACAGTCAAGAATGTGTTGACGGTTACAAAGCGGACGCCGGCTTCAATGAGCCGACGAGCCAGCAGCAAACACTGGCCGAAGCGATTCATCCCGTAACGTTCACGCACTTGGCGTGGCTCCTTGGTCAAGTCGAAGGCGCCTCGGGCCTGCGGGCTGGTCATCAAGCGATAAGCGGTGTCAAAGTGCTCGTTCATGATTTTGGCACTTTCGCTGGCTTCGAACTGGGTCATCGAAGTTTCCACAGCCTCACGCAGGCGTCGCCGACGATCCAGCCGAGCGGGCGGAATTGTCTCCGGAGGCAGCAGATCGGGAACTTCGAAATTGTCCTGTGAAGGATCGGCCATCAAGGCAAAGGGATCATAAGCCTTGCCCAAAAATCCACCGGCCTGACCATTGGGCAGATTACCGCCGCCGCGACCCATCGTTTCCGGAAGTACCACGTGCGGAGGCAGATCGCTGCGAGCGCCGCGCAAATACCAAACGGCGGAGCCAACATGGGGCGTGTCAACACCACCGGTGAATAGTCGTCCCGTTTGCATGATCTGCCAGCCGGAATCGTGAACCGCGGCGCCTCGGTGGAAGCAGGAACGGACGAAGCCGATCTTGTCAGCAATCTGCGCGTGCTTGGGCAAGATCTCGGATAGTTGAATGCCGTCCACATTGGTGGAGATCGGCTGGAAGGGGCCGCGAATCTCCGCCGGGGCATCCGGCTTCATGTCAAAGGTATCCAATTGACTGGGTGCGCCCAAGTTAAAAATCAGAATGCAGGACTTGTTGTCCTTTGCAGGATCTATCCGCCCAGCTTCACGGGCTTGAACCCATTGCGGCAGCGAGAGCCCTACCGCTCCCAGTGTTCCGATCTGCAAGAAGTCGCGACGGGTAGCGCCGTTGCAGGTGTGTGCTTTTCCTTGGCCGATTATGTCGAGCATGATAGCCTTCCGATAGGGATTCGTGGAGCCTTCATCTTATCCTGAATCGACTGCCGTTACCAAGTTTTGCCGTTATCAAGTATTGCTGGTCGCTTAAGCTTCCGGGCCGCAGTTTAATTAACGCCGATATGCCTGGCAGTGGCGTCCTGGGGCAATGGGATATCTCCTACTGCGTCCCGGTCGACCAAATACCACAATCGCCCTGATGTGGGCTGGATAGCTTGGGCTGGATAAGCGTTGAGATCTTGGCGATCGCTCCACAGCGTCTTGAGGGCCTGCTTTTTGCCACTTCCGCTGATGAGAAAGGCAATATCGTCCGCCGAATTAAGCCAAATAGCCGTCATCGTAATGCGCCAGGTATCCAGTTTTTCGACCCAGTTTTCACAAACCAGTCGCGACGTCTCGTTCAGTGCCTTGGTAAATGGGAACAGGGAGGCAGTATGAACGTCATCTCCGATGCCCAGTAAGACCGCATTCAGGGCAGGTAAACCCTCCGGAGTTGTCGGCAGGCGGTCTCGCAATATTTGCTCGTAGAGTTCTGCGGCACGCTGCGGCTCGCCGCCAGCATCGGGAGCCTTGAGCACGTTTTCCGCGGGAATTTCGATGTGATCCAATAGGCTTTCACGAACCATGCGGTAATTGCTATCGGCATGATCCCAGCTGACATTCCGTTCATCTCCCCAAACCAGGATGACGCGCTTCCAGTCAATATCACCCTCGGGCAACTCACCCAACAAGCGGTACAGCAACTTGGGAGTGGAACCGCCTGACAAGGCAACCGAGTAAGGGCTAACCGAAGTCGACTGATGTTCTTGGATTTTCGCAACGAGCCAGTCTCTGGCATGTTCGGCCAGCGACTGGGCCGAATCACAAATGTGAACGAATTTCCGCACATTTCCCCCCGTACTTACGAACGCGCCCCCATGCTTCGGCGGCCAAACCCAAGACTACTCGTGGGGTTCGGTCATGCGGAAAGGATCGAGGGCCTCATTCAGCTGATCTATCGGCAATACTTCCTGCTCGATGCAAACTTCGCGGATGGTTTTCTTCTCGGCAAACGCCTGCTTGGTAATCTTGGCAGCCATCTCGTAACCGATGAGCGGATTCAAGCTGGTCGACATGGACAAGCTTTGTTCCACTGCCGCTTCGCAAGCTTCCTTATTTGGTTCCAATCCGGCGATGCAAAATTCAATAAACGCACGCACTCCGTTTGACATCAGTTCGATACTTTCCAGCGCCGTATGTCCCATCACGGGCATCATGATGTTGAGTTGGAAGTTTCCGCCGGCCGCTCCGCAGGTGGTCATGGTTTGATCGTTTCCGATGACACGGGCCGCCAACTGCATCATGCTTTCACACATGACCGGATTGACCTTGCCCGGCATGATGGAGCTGCCCGGCGCGCGCTCGGGCAATATGACCTCGTAGAATCCGCAGCGCGGGCCAGATCCCAACCAGCGAATGTTGTTTGCCAGATTGATCAGAGTGGTTGCGATTGTCTTGAGCTGTCCATGACAGGAAACCAATCCGTCGCGTTGGGCGTTGGCTTCGAAGTGATCCTCGGCTTCCACAAAAGGAATCTTGGTGGCTTCCGCCAAGGCGGCTGCTACCCGTCCGCCAAACTCCGGGTGCGTGTTGATGCCGCTCCCAACTGCAGTGCCTCCGACAGGTAGTTCCAAGACAGACTTGAGGGCACTGTGGGCTCTTCCGATCGATAGCTCAATCTGACGAGCGAAGCCACCAAACTCCTGGCCCAGTCTGAGCGGTGTGGCATCCATCAGGTGTGTTCGACCGATCTTGATAATCGAGTCCCAGGCTGCAGCCTTGGCGGCAAGTTGCTCATGCAGTGCTTTCAAGGCGGGAATCAAGTTGCCATCGATCTGCTGTGCCACGGCAACGTGAATAGCGGTCGGAAAGGTGTCATTCGTACTCTGCCCCATGTTGACATGATCATTGGGGTGTATCGGTTTCTCTTTTTCGAAGCGCTTACCCTTAGTGATCTCAATGGCTCGATTGGAGATCACCTCGTTGACATTCATGTTGCTCGAGGTACCGGAGCCAGTCTGGAATACGTCGATTGGGAATTGATCTGCTAAACCGCCATCGGCCACTTCCTTAGCCGCTTGCAGCAGGGCCTGAACTTGCTCATCGGTTAATGGATTCTTGCCGCTGCCCGTCAACTTGCCCAAGTCACGATTGGCAATCGCGCAGGCGTACTTGACCCAGCCCATGGCGCGGATCAGGGCTGGCGGCAGCCGCCAACCGGAAATCGGAAAGTTCTCTACCGCCCGCTGAGTCTGGGCACTGTAGTAGGCATCTTTGGGGACTTTGACTTCCCCCATGGAGTCTTGTTCAATTCGATATTCAGACATAGTGGCTGCTTGGAATTCAATGGTTAACGAGGTCTTGGATATCTAAGAGGCATCCCGATCCATCCTACCCATCGCTGCCGGCTTGCCTAGTGCGTACTTGCCGTCCTCAGGCGGCTGAAATCTTTGCAGCTTCCTGTGTCGGTCCGCGGGCAAAGGCGGGTCTTTCTCCGTCAAGAATTGGGAGCTTTGCATCGCCGTTTTCATGTCGCTTGGGGGAGAGCGACCGCATCCGGCAAGCTGTGTGGGCGCGTCGGCCACCACCGCGTTTCGACTTAGGGGTGAAGAATACCGCCAGGATTTGGACTATATTCTTCACTTTCCTGATTCTCTCAGACCCTGCCTCAGGCTGAAGGTGTCTCATGACCAAATCCCCTGCCCACGTTTTCTTTCCCGCCGTGCTCCTTCAGCGGTGTTGCTGCTTCTTGCTCTTTGTTGGCTTGTGTACGGGAGCACTTGGCGTTTCCGCAAGCCTTGCCCAGCAGCCCAGCGATAGCGCATCGGTGGTGGAAGACGTGGATCAACAAGCAGCGGAAGTTTCTATGGCGGAACCCGCTGACGGGCCTTTCGAGAACGCGGATGTGGATGAGAATTCCCCGGCCGCGACAGCCGCCCCAGCGGAGGGAAGTGCGAATGCGACGGAAGTCGATTTCGTGCGTCCGTTACTTGCCATGGGATTGGGGATTTTTGTTGTATTGGCACTCATGATCGGCCTTAAAGTGCACGCCTTCGTGGCGCTCATACTGGGAGCCTTAACCATCAGTTGCCTCATTCCCCTGGACGTGGTGGGATTTGAAAAGACTCCTGAGCCGCATGTCGTGTTGGGAAATGCGTCTCCGCAAAATATCGTGAATCGAGTAACCACATCGTTGGGCGGAGCCGTGGTCGGCATCGGCGTGCTGATTGCGATGGCGGCAATCATTGGTAAGTGCATGTTGGTCAGCGGGGCGGCTGATCGCATTGTTCAGTCAAGCTTGAAAGCCTTGGGAGAGAAACGAGCCGCATTGGCGATGATGCTCAGCGGTTTTGTGCTCTCGATACCGGTGTTTTTCGACACTGTCTTTTATCTGCTGGTTCCATTGGCAAGAAGTCTTTATCGCAGTACCGGAAAGAACTACCTGTTGTATCTGGCGGCCATTGCTGCCGGAGGTGCCATCACCCATACTCTAGTACCACCAACGCCCGGTCCGCTATTGGTCGCCAACGAGCTCGGAGTCAATATTGGCACGGTGATGATCATTGGTTTGGTGGTTGGCTTCCCATCGGCCCTGGTAGGCTTACTGGCATCTGCCTGGCTGAATCGCATCATGCCCATTGAGATGCGACCGATGAGCGGCAGTAAAGAGAGTGAGGCGGTTCTGGAGAAGCTGCCTTCGCTGGGAATGTCACTGCTGCCCGTATTGCTACCCGTGGTATTGATTACCATCGCCACCATCTTGGATGTGGCGGCCAAAGCCAATCCCGATAATGCAGCTCTCGCCAGTGTTTCCCGCTGGGTGGGTTTGGTTGGAAGTCCGAACATGGCGATGATTCTGGCGGCCCTGTTTTCTATTTACCTGTGTTGGAAAGTACAGGGGCATTCCCTTCAGGAGCTTTCCGATCACGTGGAGGACGCACTGCTGAGTGGCGGTGTCATTATCTTGATTACTTCTGCCGGAGGCGCCTTCGGCGCTTTGTTGGCTATGACGCAGATTCAAGACGTGGTGAAATCGCTGTTTGAGGGCAGCGAAAGCGGCGGACTAATTGTGATCGTGGTTGCATTTGGGCTGGCGGCGATTATCAAAGTCGCACAAGGCTCCAGTACGGTAGCCATGATCATCGCTTCCTCGCTAGTCGCCAGCATTGCCGGGCCTTTGGTTGCCAGCGGCAAACTCGGTTTCCACCCTGCCTACCTTGTACCCGTAATTGGATCTGGTTCGCTGATGGGCAGTTGGATGAACGACTCTGGTTTCTGGGTCTTCGCCAAGATGGGAGTTTTGACTGAAGGAGAAACTCTCCGCAGTTGGACGGTCTTGCTGTGCATTCTGAGCATTACCGGATTCTTGCTGACTCTCCTGCTGGCAATTGTTTGGCCCATGGATCCCGCAGCCGTTGCTTCGTAGCCAAACGGTCGAGAGGATTTATAAGCACGCAGCGCAAGCGAGAGTGTACTCGATGGCGACTGAAACTGACTCGCTGGCGCGCCGTGCTTGTAATTGCGGGCGAGCCCGTTCGCACCATATGCTTCACAGCGTTCGATAATAGCCCGGCGATACCCGCTGATTTCTGCCGGGGTAAAGTTTCAGGGAGAAGGAAGCAAAGCGTTTATGCGATCGGACAACCCTAGTAAGAGCAGTGGCGAAACGCCGCTTGTCAATATAACCTCGGGCTGCTTGTATGCCGTTTATGTAGTCGGATTGAGTGCGGGAATGTTGTTCCTGAATGCTCTGTTCTGTTTGATGATTTATTCTCTGCTTCCCAAGCCCGACAACGAGCAAATGGCCTCGCGTGTGGGACAGCTGTTCTTCTTTATTGTGCCGCTCGTTATGCTCATCGTCGAATGGAATCTACTGGATCGGGTTCGCAGACTTTTCCGCTCGGAACCGCTTCCACAAGGCAACATCACTGGCAAAGAGAGGCGATGAAGACTCGAGTATTGCTGATTCGTCACGGGCAATCCGCCAACAATGCGCAGCCTGAAGAGCTGCGAGTGGCCGATCCAGGCCTGACCGAAATAGGCGAACGTCAGGCATTGGCCACCGCCCAGGCGCTCATGCGAGAGCCTATCACCCATTTGTACTGCAGTCCATTTCTGCGGGCCTTGGAAACCGCCCGACCCTTGGCGGAGGTCAGTGGCCTTCCAGTCAGAGTTCGCTCCGATATTTTCGAGCAGGGTGGCTGCTACAGCGGCTACTTGGCGGTGGGGCGACGAGGCGAACCCGGTATGGGGCGCAGGGAGTTGCAGGAGCGTCACCCGCACTGGCATATCGATCCGGAAATCTCAGATGCGGGTTGGTGGGGAAAGGACTACGAATCGTGGGAGCAGGCGCGAACTCGGGCCAGCGCTGTCGCCAAGTGGATGTCCGCACAGCTGGCCACTCAGCTCGGGATGCATGTGCTGATCATCCATGCCGACTTTAAATCCTTGCTGCTGGAAGCTCTGGGCGTTGATCGCTACGCGTCCCCTGCTCCGCTAAGAAATACAGGCATTACGGAGTTCCATTGGAACGGCTCGCAATGGTCGCTGGGGCGACTCAATTGCGTGCGACATCTGGAGGAAGAACTGGTCACGCATTGATTTCGCATCCGCAAAATCGCGCGTCATTCGGTCACCGGCTGATAGATTCCGCCGTACTCATATCAGCCGCCAGGCGTTAGCCTTGTCTTTACCCACATTTTTATTCCGTAATCGTGCTCGTGCTCGTAATCGTAATCGATGTACTGCGGCCCCGATTACGAGCACGAGCACGAGCACGAGCACGAGCACGAGCACGAGCACGAGCACTGTCCTACGGACGGAGCACGAGCACGAGTTTTGATTGGATTTTTGCTCGCATGACTCTCGAGAAGTGGGTAAAGACAAGAGGCGTTAGCCGCGGTTTTCGAAGGCGTTGTTGTTCCTGAATGCCGCACGCTCGAACACAACGTCATCGCCCACAAGAGTGATCAACAGATAGTGCCGGGCGGGAAAGCACTGGCTCGCCCCTAGTTGAAAGGGTTTTCGTTCGGTGACTAACCTGTGATTCCGTCAAACGCAGTAGAACCACGGCTAATGTCGGATCACGCCGACCGGCTGATGCGTTTCGGATAGTTTCTACGGCTTGGGCCGCAGGCTTAGCGCACGTCCAGTTTTCCTGGCACGAAGTCAAAGATGGCGGACGACACGGCCAGCCGCTGGTCTTTTAGAAAGTGCATGAAGGCTATGGCTACGCGTCCCTGTTGGGAATCGATCCCCAGATAGTCACCAAAGAATGCGTTTTCACGGCAGGCAAACGCCTCCAGTTGGTCCACCGCGTAATTGGTGAAGCTCCGACCGCCGTCGATACTTCGGGCCAGAGTCAGTTCGGTATAGGTACCCGTCGTATCGCGTCGATCGTAGAAGGCGATGTTGATGGCGCCATCCGCGGGATCCACGGACATCCAGGTGAAGAATTGATCCCGTCCGTTGCGAAGCGCGTCGTTGTTTACCCGCGTACGCCCGCTCCAGGTCTGCCCACCGTCGCGGCTAGAGATCAGGAACACATCTTTGTCCCCGTTCTTCTCGTCAATCCAATTGATGTAGAGTGACCCCCGAAAAGGTCCGCTGCTATGATCCACAGCGGTTACGGGCATGCCGTTCGCGCGGCCAATGCCTTCGACTTCGTGATCCCATCCTCCCACAAATTCTGAAATCACCCGATCCTTGCCGAACGATTGGCCACCGTCTGTCGACATGTCGAGTTCGATACCGCGAGGCCCGGCCCAAGCAACATACACCCTGCCATCTACGCCGACGCAGGGTACCGCGCCCTCCACCGCATTATCGCCATCGATACAGCTACCAGGCTGATCTGAAATGCGGATCACGGGCTGAAAAGTACGGCCTTGATCTAAACTGCGTGCAAACAAAATCTGGGTTGTGTCTTGAGGATCCGGGCTGTTGTAAACATCGAAACGTGTCCAGCTGCAGTAAAGATTGTCGAAGTGCGGTGAGTGCGGATTGCGATCAAAAGCGAACCAGGGCTTGTCTTCCATGGGCGTCCGAGAATTCAAATGGTCAATCACGGCCACTGCCTCGTTCCAACTCGCACCGCCATCCGGGCTGCGGTTGATCACAATTCCACTGGCAGCCTGTTTGGGCTGCTGCTCCCACAGTCCCTTAAAAGAAATAAAGCCGTGGATCGCTGTTCCGTCTTGAGCAAAGACGACAACATCGTCCCCCTGTGTCCTGGCATCCGGATTAGCAGTCGCCTGCGTTTCCCAGCTCTGCCCGCCATCGGTCGAGCGAAAGGTAAAATTGGGTTCCGTGGCATCGGGGTAGCCCCGCATGATTGCGGCGGCAATCAAGTTATCCGGGTTTTGTGGGTTGATGCCGATTGAGACCTCGACGGCCGAGCGAGCTGAGGTCGGCGATACTTGCTGTAGCCGGTGTGGTACCGATCTCCGTTGCGATGGAGCATTGGTATCTTGAGCCAAAGAAGGCTGCTGCGGTTCGGCCAACGCGCGGGGAAGTGTGCAGTCGATCGTATACGCGGCACACCAAACGGCACACAGCGGAATCAACGCCAGTCGACAGCAGCGGTTGAAAATGAGCCCGGGGCTTGGATGCCACATGCGACGCTGCTTGCTTCAAGTGTCGGAAGGGGGAGGCGTTCGACTGCTGTCCAACTCCAGGTCCGCCCGCAATGCCCGCGAGCGACTGCGCGGTGTCGCGAGATGCGCAAAATCGCGTTCGAGCACGTCACGTTGTCGCTCCATCCACTGGCGGAAATGCGATGAGCGGCGTCCGTCATGGACGCGACTCTGCAACCAAGTCCAACTGGCAGCTGGAAGGTTGGGCGACGATGGCTGATTGGCACCGCTGTGGCTAGTCATGGGATGACCCCCGTTTTTTGCGTTGACCACTGAAATCCTTATCGGCCAACCAGGTTCTACCCTACTCTCAGTTATTCGACATTGTTAGCGAATTCTAAGAATCAGGTCCTATGCAATGAGACGCTTTTTGCTGTTGAAAGTTCATTGCAAGCAAAGTGCCAGCCTGTGAGAAAAGCTGGGATATGTGCTGTAAGTGCTTTCTGTATATGGTTTTGTGGTTTTTGCCGAATTTTGGTCTGGCCGCCGTTTTAGCAGCTTTCGGGGGAAATCGGATATCAGGCTGTCAAATTGGGACTTCAGTTTGCCGGTGGGAGCGAATTGGGGGCGCAGGCCGCCTGTTACTGCGGCTCTCAGGATTTTTGCAATTTTTGCCAATAACGCATCAGGTCTCTGCGAAATACCTATCGTGGCATCAGGAAGTTGCCGTTGCGAATCACAATCGAAGACTTGGGCTTCCGCGGACGAGGGGGCGAGTCGACCAGAGCCCGGTGAAGAGGGGCGGAGGAAAGAAAGACCATGTGCAAGAAGTTTTTGATGCTCGGGATGTTAGGGGCGATTGGAGTTGCCGGATTGGCTGGCACCGGCACATTGAGCTACCTCAAGACGGGTTACCGCACGGCCAGCGAATCGGTCCGCAGCAGTGTCCCAATTGAATGGGAGATCAAGCGAGCTCGTCAAATGATTTCCGATCTGAAGCCGGAGATCGCCAAGAACCTGCAGGTTGTGGCCCGAGAAGAGGTCGGGGTTCAGCGGCTGCAAGAAGAAATTCAGGTCAAGGAGGAGTTGTTGGCAAAAAGCCGCAATGACATCCTGCGTCTGAAGGGCGATTTGGAAAAGGGCGGCGTACGCTTTGTATACGCGGGTCGCAGCTACTCGGAAGAGCAGGTTCGCGATGACTTGGCCAATCGCTTCAAGCAATTTCAAGTGCATGAGGCCACCACCAACAAGCTCAATCAGGTCTTGACGGCCCGAGAAAAGAACCTGGATGCAGCTCGTAGGAAGTTGGACGAAATGTTGGCCGCCAAACGCGAGCTGGAGGTCGAGGTGGAGAACCTGCAGGCCAGGTTGACCATGGTGGAAGTAGCCCAGACCAGCAATCCAGTGACCTTGGATGATAGTCAGCTGAGCAGCACCCGCCAGTTGTTGGATGACATTCGCACCCGCATCGACGTGGCCGAAAAGATGGTTGCCAGCGAAGGGGCATTGGAAGGTGCGATTCCGCTGGATGAATCCACCAATCCGGAACTGCTGGATGAAATCGCGGACTACTTTGGCGAAGGCAAGGCAGAGGTTGAGCGTCTCGTCAGCGAACGCAGCCTCTAAGCCCACGAGAGGGAAGCGGGAGGGTGTCCTCGAATGACGTGCGTTGTTCGAGGCACTCGCGGAGGCGGCTGCCTCTTCCATGAGAGGAGTGCAGTCAGCCTCGGCTTGAATGGTTCGGCCTTCGGCATTGCTGGGACTTGATCTGGATTCGCAGAAAACGGGCATTGGCAACAGCTACACCTGTGTTGCCAATGTCTCTTTCTTCTCCTGGCAAGTCATCCGGCGAAACGCCAGCTTGCTGGGGTTTACTGCGGCAGGATGGGGCGGAAAGAGGGCCGATGGGAATGAAGCTGCTGGGAAACATGCAGCCCGCTACGAAGCTCACTTCGTAATCGGCTCTGTGTTTCAGCTGAATACCTGCAAAGATCGAGATCGGCAAGGTTACAATTTGAAGTGCTGGTAGTCCTCAGGCCGTTTCTCCTGAAACCAGCAAATCAGCTCGATTCTCGGCGACCCACCCCTGTTCGGGAGCTGCGAGGGAATGATTCAACCTTGGAGAGTTTTCATGAAAGAGCAGCACTCGGCATTGACGCGCAGTACGCAAGCTGCCAGCCAGTCTGCGACCGCCAGGGGATTGCTAGGTGAAAGTAGTGTCGGACAGCCTAAGCGCATTCTCTGGATTGACGGTGTAGGCGGCTATCTGCTGATTGACAAAGAAGAGGTGGTTATCGGCCAGGCGAACTCCAGTTCGGCGGCAGACATTCGGATCGTGGGTGATGTGAGCCGACAGGCGGCTGCCATTCGGCGTTCGGCTGGAGACTACTTACTCCAGCCTCTGCAGCCAACCATGGTCAACGGTGTGGCCATCGATCGTCCGCTGCTGCTCAACGACCAAGATGAGATCCGGCTGGGCGAACGAGTGCGGGTTAAATTCGCGAAACCCAATCCGCTCAGCGGTACTGCCAGTCTGTCCATGGAGAGTTTGCATCGCTTCAAGCCCCATGTGGACGGAGTACTGTTGATGTCGGATTCATGCATCATAGGTCCCAATACGGGCAGCCATGTGATGTGTCCCACGTGGACTAGCGAGTTGCTGCTGTTTCGGCATAGCAATGATTGGTTCTTTCGCAGCCTGGAAGAAGTCGAAGTCGACGGAGTGCCACTGAAAGGACAGATTCCGATGGTGGCCGGCATGCGGATGCGAGGAGAGGATTTCTCTCTAAGCATCGAGTGAGCGCCTATTTCGTGGCAGCTTGTTGCCATGAATAGTGACAGATTTTGACGGCAATGAGAGATTTCAAATGGCAGTGGAGACCTGAGAATTTTGAAGGGTCTTCAGGACTGAAAAACTATGATTCACTTTGTCTGTTCTCGAAAAAGGAAACGCTCGGACTCCCAAGGCCTTCAGGCTGAGGGCCATGTTGGCTCGGGGAGTTACCAGGAAAGCAAGCAACAGCCCGAAAGACAGGTTCGCCCGGAGCAGTCCAGGTCGTTCCTAACTGAACTCAAACAGGCGCAACTACCACAGGCAAGAGCCATGAAATTCAGATTTGGCAACGGCGACCAACCGCTTCGCGGCTTTACCATCAAACGCGGCGTTGGCGTTGGGGGCTTTGGCGAGGTCTACTTCGCGACCAACCAGGCGGGGAAAGAAGTCGCGCTGAAGCAGATTCAGCGTAATTTGGATGTGGAGGTGCGCGGCGTTCGGCAGTGTTTGAATCTCAAGCACCCCAATTTGATTGGCTTGTACGACATCCAGTTCGATGATGACAATCAAGGCTGGATCGTTATGGAATATGTTTCCGGGGCGAGCTTGAGGGATGTGCTGGACACGCATCCTAACGGATTGCCTCGCGACGAATTGAATCGCTGGTTTGGACAAATCGCCGCCGGTGTGGCTTATCTGCACGACCACGGCATCGTGCATCGTGACCTGAAGCCTGCCAACATCTTCGAAGACGAGGGCATCGTTAAGATCGGAGACTACGGGCTGTCCAAATTCATTTCGTGCTCGCGTCGTGGTGGCCAAACCGAAAGTGTCGGAACGTTTCACTACATGGCACCGGAGATCGGCAAAGGTGAGTACGGGAAGGAAATCGACATTTATGCTCTGGGGGTCATGCTTTACGAACTGGCTACAGGAACCGTGCCTTTTGACGGAGAGAGCAGTCAAGAAATCATCATGAAGCATCTGACCGCGGATCCTGATCTATCTGCGGTTGCGTCGCCCATACGCGAGGTCGTGGCCAAGTCGCTGGCTAAAAATCCTGCAGCTCGATATTCGAGTGTGCGTGATATGGTACGCCCATTAGGCATGGAGGTGGATGATCGATATTTGCTCGTGCGAACCAAATCCGACGATCTGCCCCCTGTGGTCGCTGATCCACGCAAAGCGGCCCAGCAGGCGGCGGCACACGTTCCACCACCGGCCATGGCATCGCAGCCCGTGCCGTCTCCAAAATCCTTCTTCCAACCAGGGACGGCCAGGCCCAATCAGACGCAGCCGGAAGCGGTCCAGAGTGTCTACTACCAGGAGCCCATCGCTCGCAATTTGCGAAATGGCTGGGTCGGTCTCAATCAATGGTGGTCGGAGCTGGCGATTAATCCCGGCATGAAGACAGCCTTGTTGATTGTGGCCATTGTCATCTGCGCGCTGAACGCCGGCGGAATCCTTTCGTTTCTGGTGATGGGACTGCTGTTTTACATTCCCTACTATTGTGTGTGGTGGCTGATGAAGGGGCCCACGCCTCCCGCCAGGAAGCAAGCCCAGCAAAGAGCGGCCATGTCGCCCGCTGCCGCTGCGCATCAGGCGGTTGCAGAACCCAAGCCCGCAGCGGCGCGGCCTCGCCCGGTTGCGGGGAATCGTCCGCTGAGTATCAAGCAGTGGAAGGTCGCCAGGCGCATGCAGCTGGCACAAGCTCCCAGACGTAGCGTTTGGAGCGAGGTAACGGCCAGCTGGTTGGGCTCGACCGCCGTGCTAGCCGTCTTCAGCACTTTGGCAGCGCTCTTTCTGATCGGTTCCGGTGATCCAGCTCAGCCCCTGCTGGTCGGCATGTTTTGGGCAGCCTCGGTGGCACTGGCCACTACTTGGATTGCAGTTGGTCTTGGAAAACGATGGCAGAAGGAAGAAGGCGATTGGGCGATTCGCAGCTTTGTGCAACTCACCAGTGGATTCGTTATTGGGTTGTTGGCATTCGTGTTAGCCGAGTTTCTGATGATCCCCTGGGCGGAAATTACCAAGGAGGGACTTGGCGAGCTGCCCGTGCATCGCTGGAAAGGATTCTTTGATGGAAGCGGCCAGCCGCTGATGCCAGCCTTCTTGGCATACTTCCCACTGGTCATGGGCTTGATTCCCTGGTGGAAGCAAGTCGATCCACTGCGGCGAACACGCTTTAGCTTTTGGGCCGTCATCTGGAGTGTGATTGCCGCCAGTATCGTGCATCTGCTGATACCATTCCCACAGCCATGGGGCGCCCTGATTGCTGCGGGAACATCCATCGCCGTTCAACTTTCCAGCCCTTGGATCAATCCGGCAGAGAGACATCACCTGTCCCATAAAGCTGAAATGGTTGCCTGAGTGAGATTCAAACATGATTGCTTGCCGAATCACGCAAGTTAGGAGAGGCTCAATGAGCATCAAAGGAAAACCATTAACGCTCTCGCGGGTGCTGCTTGTCGTATGTTTGTCGGGACTGGTAATGGGCAACACACATTGCACGTTGGCGATCAGCTCCGCTCAGGAAACGCAGGTCGGCAGCGACGATGGTAGCGCTAAGAGTGTTGCGGATGCTGACCAGAAATCCACCGCTGAAGCGGAGGCGAACGCAGAGACCTCCCTGCCTGCGGAAGTAAACTCGGAGGCTGAGCTGGAGCCTCCGGAGTCGGCAATCGATGGAGGAAAGCTGCCGCCTACCAATGAAACGGTTGAGCTATCTGTGGAACCTGGAACACAGCCGCTTCTGCCCGCTGATCGACCGGCCTGGATTGGTGCCGATCCAGACTATTCGGGCGAAGTTCACCGGCTGTACGTCGGCTCGACTGCGGTGACAGATCCGGAAGAAGTGGATCCGGCGCTGGACGTGCCCCTGCTGGCTGCCCTGCGCAATTACCTGGATGATCAAGTGCTCAATTCATTGGGCGCGGCAGATGGATTGAATCTGAACGAAGCCTTCATTCGTCGTAACTTAATCCCGGATCCGGAAGGTGTCGTGCTCAAGCTGAACACCAGCGGAGAGCCCATGTATCAGAAATGGGTGGCTGTTGAAGTGACTCCCACCCAGCGCGATATGTTTCGCCAATGGTACCGCGAAGCCGTTCAGAGAGATCGCATGAAGCCACTGGTGGCAAGTTTGGCCGGTCTACTAGGACTGGTGGGTGTGACACATCTTTTGTTGCGACGCAAGCATGGATTGCCCAGTTCTCAGCCACTGGTCAGTCCGGATTTGGAAGTCAAAGCAGACAAGATGGCCAAGACAACGAAGCGTGCCTCGCGTTTGTGGGCTCCACTTATTTTCATGGGCGGGATCTTCTTTTTGCTGGTGCTGCTCGGAACACCGTTATTGTTCGTCACTAAAAAATCGTTGGATCGCGAATTTGTCGAAGAATTCAAGAATCACCTGCCGCAATCTGTGGTGGTGGATGTCCAGGTCGGTGATGACGTTCAGACCACTAGCGTCAATCGTGGCAACCAGCAAGAATTGATCTTCGAATCCAATGGTCAACAAATAATTCAAAGGGTGCAGCGCGTTCGATGAATGCTTCTTCAGGGGCGGATCAATTGCTGGTGGATCGCATCAGCCAGGGCGAAGAAAAAGCCTGGGAGGAGCTGATTGAACGCTATGAGGGGCGATTGCTGGCCTTTGTGGAAAGTCGATTACGGAATCGAAGCACCAGCGAAGACATCGTTCAGGAAACTTTTGTTGGCTTCCTGAACAGTCTGCCTAACTACGATCGCAAACGTCCGCTCGAAGGCTATTTGTTTTCGATCTGCGCCTATAAGCTCACCGACTATCTCAGACGCGAAGGCCGCAGGCCGGCGATTTCTCTGACGCAATCGTCAACCGACAACTCGTCGTCACCCTGGCAGATCGTTTCCGGACATTTTCGGGGCGCCAGCAGTATCGCTCGCAGTGGCGAGCGCAAAGACCTGGAAGAGCAAGCCATCATCGACGCCCTGCGCGATCAAATCGACAAATGGCAAGACCGCGGCGATTGGACGAAGCTCAAGTGTGTGGAACTTCTGTTTGTGGTCGGTCTGGGTAACAAGGAAGTAGCCGAGAAGCTGGACATCTCAGAGCAACAGGTAGCCAACTTTAAGTTCGACTTTATCGCTCGCACCAAAGCCTTGATTGGGCGGCAAAACTTGAACACCGAAGTGTTTCCCGAGCTGGCCTAGGACGCTCTTTCTCAGGCGGCTCGGCGATCGGACTCAGCGGACTTGGGTTTGGCCATGGGTCTGGACTCTGCTGCTGGATAGGTTATGCGAGCAGGGGTATGCTGGGCTTTGAGCTGATCGTACCATTCCGTAACCCGGCTGAAGGAAGAGCGACGCCGTACTTGATTGTGATGTTGGCAATGGCTGATGTGCAGGGCGAGTAGGTCGATAACTTCTGGGTGGTCGAAGTAGGAGGTATGCACAAGTTCGCTACCGGTCAGACTGGCGCTGAATTGTTCTAAACCCGCGTTGAGAAATGGCTGGCCAAGAAACTCCCGCAGCTTGGGCCCGAGATCTTTGGCTCGGAAATCGGCTTCTTGCAAAATCTTTTGGCACAGCCATTCCGGCAAAGGCGGAGCCGCTGGCCCCGGTTCTTTTTCGGTTGGATGGGGGGAGACAGCTACGATTTCAGTCGCCGGACGGTTATTTCCCTGGGCTGCCTTAACCACCAGATTGCGAATCATCGAGTCCAGCACCGGTCGCACCAATCGGTTGTAGAAGGGCGCCGCACAGTACAACAGTGGAAGCGATGGCAGCGACAGGAAGTCGGAAATGAAGATCCTCTCTCGCTGGGTCAGGCTGCCGATGAACGAAACAGAAATCTCTAGCGTCTTTCTCAGCCCGTTGATAGCTTCATCCTGTGGCGTCCAGATGCCCAGCCAGCGGTCTCCGTAGGTGTCAAAGGCGCGTTGCTCCAGCCGCTTTTCCCATGCGATACGAATGACTTCCGAGACCGGGCCCACACACCAACTGAGAAGCAGCGTGCTCAGGTAGCCGAACATCAAAATCGCGGCGAAGATCAGCCATCCCTCGAGGCTGCCGAACAGGAAGGTCGTCAAAGATTGGCCCGAATCCGGGTCGTAGCTGCCAATGCGAATACCATCCGCGACTTTAGTCAGCGGTACCCCTGCCAGTTGCAGGCACTTCAAGATTGGGGCTCGCAAAATCGCAGTCAGCGGGCTCACCTCGGCGTCCGACTGGATGATCAATCCCTGCTGAAGGCTGCCGACGGCCAATTGATAGGGTAGTTGGATTAAAAACAAAAACACTCTGGCTGCCGGAACCAGAAGACAGGCAGCCATCAATGCATAGCAGATGTTAACTATTCCGAGCGGCGAGCGTGATTGTGCTTGCAGGAAAGGAGTGCCAACGGTGGACCAGCTATTCAGTTGCTTGAGGGGCTTGTTGCGTAGAGTTGCCATCCGCAGGGCTGCCCAAATCACCGAGCCTCCATGGCTGTGACCGACCAGGTGGTAGGGCGTACCGCTGTCTTCCAGCGGCTGAATGAAATCCAAAAGGCGTCGCGCGGCCTTACTGCGAGCTCGCTCATGATTGTGCCCCGACCAATGAAAGACGCGGCCTTCCGCAGCAAGCTGCACGCCTCGGGGTAAACGCCGTTGCAGCTCCCGATAGGGCTGGCTGCCGATCTGCCACCAAGCTTGGCCGGAGTCGCTGTCAGAGGACGCGAAAGTACCGTGTACCAGGATGACTTGTTCTGCTTGGTCTGTCGACATCAGGCCCTCGATTCATAACGGCCACGGGGAAACCGCCACTAATGCTGTATTCCATCGCCTCGGAAATACAACAATTACCACACCGCTCACAAGTGCAGTTGCAAACAGACAGGCGTGAAATGGGGAGCAACTGGCCGTGGACGGCCTGCGGGAATTACTCGAGCTAGGCGGCCTTGCTCCGCCGGGGGCGCGTCGGCACAGTCTCAGAGTCCTGTGTCGAATCGCGATGCATGGACAGAACTGACGGCACCACACCTGCTTCCCTGTCAGACTTGGGAAGCTTCTCCAGTGTTCGGGTGTGTGTCGATGCACGCTCGGTGCGCATTTCCAGGTACTCTTCGGTGGAGCCCGCCGATAAGCTGATCGGGCCAAACCAGCCGCGACGCAGGAAGTACAAAAGCATGGCTGCCGCACAAATAGCCATGGCCGACAATGCGACCGGATAAGACCAGGGGTGCGACAGTTCCGGCATGTTTTCAAAGTTCATGCCGTAGATGCCGGCGATGAATGTCATGGGAACAAAAATGCTCGAGACCATCGTCAGCACCTTCATGATTTCATTGCTACCATGGGCCACCGACGACATATAGGTACTGACCAGGGCTCCAGCCGACTCGCGGTACATTTCGACGACGTCCACGGTTTGGGCACAGTGGCTGTGCGCATCCCGCAGAAATGTCTTGGTGTCTTCGTGAATCCCGGGCATGTCTGATCGCAACATGACGTCCAGCGCTTCACGCATGGGCCAACTGCTGCGTCGAACCTGGATCAACTGCGAGCGCAGGCGATGAATGGACTTCAGGACTTGAGCTTGAGGATTCTCCAAGGCCTCGTCCTCGAGTCGCTCCAAACGCTCTCCAAGCGATTCCAGAACCGGGTAATAGCCATCCACAATCGAGTCGATTACCGAGTACGCCAAATAGTCGGGGCCACGCGTTCGCATCCGCGACGTCGGTGCTTGCAAACGCTGGCGAATCGGATCGAGAAAGTCACTCGGCTGGCTGTGGACTGTGATGACGTAGTTTTTTCCAAGCACCAGACTCAGCTGATCAATGTCCAAGGAACCATCGGGTGCAAGCTTAAGCACATGAGCGATGAACAGCAGTTTGTCATCTACAATGTCAGCCTTTGGGCGTTGAGGAACGTTGACGATGTTTTCCATCATCAGATCCGATAGTCCAAAGCGCTTGCCACCTGCCCGCAGAACCTCTGGATCGTCGATGCCCGCTACGTCTATCCATAGCAGTTCGTTCGCATTTTCCGGAGCAAAGATGTCGTCGAGCGTGGCCTGAGGGATCATGTCCAAATGCTGGCTCGAGTATCGGACTATCTGAACTCGAGCGGGGACAGCTTGGCTGCGAAAGACAAGCGTACCGGGCGGAGCACCAATCTGCGGGTTGCGTTTTTTGAACATAATTTGACCGGCGGAGCTGGGGCAACGGTGACAAGACTCAAACGTTTGGCCCGTTTGGACGAGCTGAGGATTAGGCGGCCTCGCGTTTGGTGAGGATTGCGGCAGGAACATGAGCTCGATGCGGCGTAGTAACTCCCTGGGCAGCTGCCAATTGCCGTGAACGCACGACGCGCGGCCGCTGACGGACGGCATCCGCCAGCTGTGGCTGGGGCTCTGGCTGAGCTTGGCCGCGGTCTCCCCAGATTCTTTCCACCACGGCGAACAGCAAAGCGGTGCTCCAGCCGAATACGAGCAGACCCGTCATCGCCTGGATCGCGCTGAGCATCCGCCAGGGACCCTGAATCACAATGTCGCCGTAGCCCAGGGCAGAAAAGGTGACGGTCGCAAAGTAGCAGGCCTGCTCGAAGCTGGCTAAGCCATCGTTACCGGGTAGCAGCATATAACTCAGAGACCAAGGAATGACTTCCGTGATGTGCAGCAGTAGCAACAGCAGAGCTGTGGTACACAGCAGCCGGATTGGCAGGATCTTTCGAGCCCTGAGACCATGCGGAACACGGGTTCTCTTGAGGCAGCCGATCCACCAGGCTGTTCCCAGAGCGTGGATACCTACCGTGAGCACACTCAGCAATGAACCCACCAAAATGCACCCAAACATCGAAACACTCCCTTGTGGCTGAGATTTAGACAGCGAGGCTGTGTCAGCTACCTCAACCAACAAAATCTGGTACGCAACGGCATCGGCCAGGCTCGTCCCAAATAGCTTCTTAGAAGCTCTGCGGAAGCAAGTAAAGACTGCTTATCCGACCAAACTAGCGAGGTAGTGCTAGCAAAATCCGCCTTGCAGGTGGAAGGGCATGGACGATCCGCCTTGAGTATCAAACCGTCAAGAATTGGCGGACTTCCTCAGAAATCGAATTAGACTGGAGTGCATTCTGCAAATACAGGTTTTCAATCTAGTGAGTCGAATATGCGTAGTGCGAGGCTGCTTATCTTTACTTTGACGGCATTGGGTTTCTCATTAGGCGGCGTCAAAGCGGATTTCAACTTCTCAGATTTTACGCAGTGGAGTCCCGTGGCCGATCCTCCCAACGGCAACTTCAGCAGTGCCGCATCGACCAGTATGGCGACTCTAAGCGCGGCTGATGCTGCGATCCCAGCCGGCGTGGATATCGGCTTTCAGAGTGTCGATGGTCCAACTGTGGCGCAATCTTCCCGAGGCTTCAAGTTTGATCCGCAATCGGATTTCTCACTGGCCATAGATTACAGTTTCAGCTTCAGCAACAACCCCGTCGGTCTGTTGGGAATTGGCTTCGGCATTGGCGAAGATGGCACTGGCCAGAACTCGGCCGGCGTCGCTTTAGCCACGCTGAATGGCTCACCCTATCTGTTCTTTGGTGGAGCTGCTCGCGTTAACGATAACGAGCAATTGCTGCCGCTTCTACCTTTGACGGCAGCCACCACACAAGGGACCTTGTTTGTGAGCTACCAGGCCTCCAGCGGCAATGTTCAAGTAGGCGCATCGGGGATTACCAACGCCAATGCTCCGCAGACGTCGGGAGTGTTTGCGGCGATCCAAAACCAATGGCAAGGCGAAGATCTTCTGGCTTCGTTCTTTTTGAGAAGTGAAAGCCAGAATGGTTTGCCCGCATGGCAAGGCGGTGGTACCGCCGATGCAGTGTTCAGCAATTTCCGCATCCTGTCCGGAAATGCCATCGCAGTTCCAGAACCAAGCGGCATGCTGGCCGTCGGCTTGGCAATGGTCATGGCATTCACCAGACGCCCAAGACGGAGCTATGCAAGCCGTACGGCCGCAGCCACAAATTTGCTGTGAAGTGCCGGGTGGCTCACGCGGCACGGCTACCATTGGCCACACTTCCTGTGTCAAAGTAGGTGCCCTTGGGCTAACGCTAATGCGGCTGATGGTTTCCGACTAGATTCTCAATCGAAATCCAAGATTTGGCTAAGCCAGGATTCTCGCTTCTTATAACCTTTAGATGTTCGATGTTCCACTTGCTGATGGTGATCGTTCGGTTGTCTCAACGGCGTGCGAGAGGACTCTATCCGCCGGGCAGATGATTCCGCTGCCAACTCCATCAGCTTGTCCAACTCACCCCGATCAAGCCAGATTCCACGGCATTGGGGGCAGTAGTCAATCTCCACTCCCTGACGATCTGCCAATTGAAGTGTTCTTTTGCAAATTGGGCAATCCATCGAGCGATTCCAATAAGAAACGGAGTAAACGAGCTGAAGGACGGCATTTCTGGATGTCACACTGCTGAACAGGCCGCGCTAATTCGCGTTGGCGGGTGAGTTCAATGCAGAATTGTCCGACATTTCCGAGGAGGGATCTTGCCTCACACCGCGGCGGTTGTGGCGGCCATTGAGTCGCTTTTGACAACGATCTAACTCCCTGCTCAGAGCGTGACTCGCCCGACTGGCTACACGGTGCATCAATTTGTTCAGATTGCCATCGGTGTCCCGAATCACGATCGGAGCACCGCGATTGAGATGCAGGACGCATCGACATTGCTTATCGATTCCGCCCCTGGGACCGTTGACATCTTCCAGGTAAAGGTTGACCTGCCGCAACCGTCTACCGAATCGCTGTAAAGCGTCGCGGAGTATGGTGGTGCAGTTGTCTCGCCGAAAGTGTGAATTTTTAATGCCGCTCAAGCGAACCGATAGTTGCATTTTCGAGTATCCGATTTAGAGACTGTGGTGCCATTCAGAAGTCGAAAGCTCGCCTTCCTAATCAACTATACGGCAGTTCGGCGGTTAGCTTATGCTAAAAATTAATCGTTAATAGTAAGTTTTTTCCTAAGTGTTTGTGGTATGGATACGATCAACTATCAGCATTTGCTTTACTTCTGGATGATTGCTCGTGAAGGGAGTGTTCAGGGGGCGAGTCAGGCCTTGCACGTGACCTCCGCCAGTGTGAGTGCGCAAGTCAAACAGTTGGAGCGATCGCTGGGAGTTCAGTTGCTCCGCAAGAGCGGTCGTGGTGTGGAGCTAACCGAGACCGGAGAGCAGGTCGCTGAATACGCCGGTGAAATCTTCTCCAAAGGCAGAGAACTGTTGGAGATGGTCCGTGGTCAGCCCCTGGGCAGGTCGCGTATCTTCAGGGTTGGTGTGCGTGACGTGATGCCCAAGCTGGTCGCGTTTCAAATGTTACAGGCTGCCTTCGAAAGTCCCGAACCCCTCAGGGTGATTTGTCATGAAGGCGAGATGTCGCAGCTGGTTGCCGACTTGGCGGTGCACAAGCTGGACGTCGTGCTCTCCGATACCGCGCTGGATCCTCTGTATAAGCTGCGAGCCTACTCGCATCTGCTGGGAGAATCGGAGGTTATTATCGTGGGTAGTCCCGAGCTTACGAAATCGCTTCGCAAGCCATTTCCTCAATCTCTGCAGGGTGCACCCTTTCTGCTGCCCACGGAAAACAGCGTTCTGCGACGTTCGCTTGAGCAGTGGTTCAGTGACCATGGGATTACCCCATGGATTCAAGCGGAATTCGCGGACAGTGCGATGCTCAAGATTGCCGGCCGGAACGGACTTGGCTTTTTTGCCATTCCCGCTCGTATCGAACGTGAAGTCAAGTCGATGTACGAAGTCGAGCGGGTGGGTGCAGCGGTAGGTGTGGTGGAGAGATACTACGCTATTTCCGTGGAGCGGAAGATCAAGCACCCAGCGGTTCTCGCAATCAGAGAAAAATCGCAGCGTCTATCGAAATTCTAGTCAGGCATCGCTTCCACTTCATGGAGGCTCTAGCGCGCGGTCCACCCGCCGTCAACGGTCAGCATGCTGCCGGTGGTATAGCTCGCACCGGGGCTGGCCAGATACAAGGCTGCGCCTTGGATCTCGTGCAACTCTCCCCATCGCTCGAGAGCCACCGCGCCCACGATGAATTTCTTGGCTTCCTCGCTATCGGCAATGGGGATGTTCATTTCCGTCAAGAAAGGGCCGGGGCAGATGGCATTGCATGTCACCCCGTGGGGTGCGAGCTCCAATCCCAAGGCCCTGGTCAACTGAACCACGGCTCCCTTGCTGGTTGCGTAGGGTGTGCGATTGGCAAGCCCGACCAGACCCAGGGTGCTTGCCAGATTGATGATGCGTCCATATCCGGCCTGTTTCATAAGTGGTACCACGGCTCGGCACATGTTCCAGCTGCCGGTGACATTGATCTTCATGACGGCCTCAAAATCCTGGGGAGATAGCTCATCAATGGGGCCGCGAATGTTGATTCCCGCACTGTTGATCAAAATGTCGACCCGCTTCCAGCGCTCTTGAGCGGCTGCTACCGCAGACTCACAGGCCGCCAGGTCGACCACATCGGTCGCCATTCCACAGGCTTCGACGCCATACTTGTCCGCGACGCTGCGGGCAGCCGCTTCGGCCTCATCCGCGTGGCGGCTGATGAGCATGAGATTGGCACCCGCCGAAGCCAGGCCAGCCGCCATTGCCAGCCCTAAGCCTTTCGAACCGCCGGTGACGATTGCTGTCTGGCCGTCTAATCGAAAAAGTTGTATGCCGGGCAAATCAACGTTGGCTGTCATCGATGGTTCCTTATTGTCGATGGATACGACGAAATCATGGGCTTAAGCGCCGGTAAACAACAACGCTATCCAGTGTTTTTGTAGATATTTCCCATTCCGAATGGACAATCTAACATATTGCCCTCATTTCAAAGGTTTGCGATCGACGATTTTGGACGATACGAACATCGATTTACATCCATACCCAACTGAATAGATTCATGAAGACGATTCGCCCCGTAAAGATTAAACGCAAGTACACCCGCAGCAGCCCCGGAAGCGTGCTCTATCAATGCGGAGAAACCATCGTGCTTTGCACTGCCAGCATCGAAGATACTGTGCCACCATGGTTAGTCGGTAAAGGTAAAGGCTGGGTAACCGCCGAATACAACATGTTGCCCCACAGCACCCACCAGCGCAAGCGAAGAGATCGCGACGGCAAAGTCGACGGGCGGACGACCGAGATTCAAAGGCTGATCGGACGCAGTCTGCGGGCCGTCGTCGATTTACAGAAGCTGGGAGAGCGGATGGTCACGGTGGATTGTGATGTGCTCCAGGCTGATGGCGGCACGCGGACGGCCAGTATTACCGGTGGATTCATCGCCCTGGCCGACGCGCTCTATCCCGAATTTAGGAAAACAGCTTCGGCTGAACACCCGCTGCGAGATAGCGTAGCGGCCATCAGTGTCGGAGTTGTCGAAGGGAAACCGGTGTTGGATTTGGATTATGAGCAGGATTTCGCCGCTTCCGTGGACATGAATGTGGTTATGACCGGACAAGGCCGATTCGTGGAGATCCAAGGCACAGGCGAAGAGGCGACCTTTGATGAGGACGAACTCAGTGCCATGATCAAGTTGGCCAAGACGGGCATCAAGCTGCTTACGGAACAGCAGATGCAGGCCCTGGGAAAGCAATGGCCACTGTAAGTCTTGCAGCCTGAAATGCTCAGCTAAGAGGCCAGCCGATTCACCACAACCATGCTTGAGCAATCAGGTCAGGCTGCTGGTGGGTGAACGAGTGAACATCGCCTGACCGATTTCTTCGCATGCGATGATCTGCCGGTTCAACCCGCAAGCGGAAGGTCAGGGTGTTTTGCGCACATACTTGGTTTCAACCGCCTTGGCTTCCCGCCCATCCGGCAGAATGTTGTACGCGGTGATCGTAAGTTGATTCTCATCGACCAATTCGAAAACCGTCTTCCAACTCCATGGCGGCTGGTCTTGCCCCACCGCGTATTGGCCTATCACCGTAAAGCCGTTTTTTGTGGGCGGGCCTTCGGACCACAGGATTCCGTAGTTCATGTGAAAATCATCCACCCACGTGACTTGGAATTCCTCCGTCAGCGAATTAAACGCGATCGTTTCTTCGCCCACGCGAGGTTTCTTTTGGATTTGTCCCTCATAGCTATGCCGCAGAAAGCGTCCGCCCAGAATGAATGTGAACTTGCCTTTTACCGGAGACTCATCAGCCAGTTCGTCCGGTTGAAACCAAGTACGGCAAGTTCCCTCCCAAGAACCGACCAAGGACTTCAGTAATTCTTGTTGCTCGGTATTCATATCATGATCGTCTTTTGAAAGAGCTTCTTGGGGATCCTGGGCACTGCCGCTTGCCGGGATGGAAAGTAACACACAAATCAATACTCCGAGGGGTTGGTACACATACATGGATCAATATCGCTCCATTATTCTGAAAGACCCGTTCCGCAATTTCTTCCATCCGCGATGCCCAGCGTGGAACCTGTCGGATGGACTGAGATATCCGTATTCCGTCACGGGATGACGCCCGTGACGACCTCTTGCGACCGATAGTCAACGACAATGACACCCTCGGACTCACCGTCCAGTCTAGCAAGCAGTTGACCGCTACGCCCCCAGGCTGAAGAGTTACCGGCACAGAGGAAGTCGGCAGAGCCTCCCATGCAGTTGGCCAGCATGACAATGGCGGAATGCTGTTTGGCAATGCCGGACAACCGCTGGCTCGCTGGCTCCAAGCCGGATGCGGTTTTGGCCGCGCTGGCCATATAGGCTTCCGCACCCGCAGCAAAAGCTCGATCGGCATGTTCGGGAACGGATAATTCGTAGCAAATGGCAAGAGCGACGGCGGGGTTGTCGTGAATCGTTACGCGAGCGTTCGTTCCGCTTTCGAAGAAAGGCTCTTCGTCTGGGTGGAGATGCTGCTTGGAGTAAAGCACGGGTTCCGCAAAGGGCCGCAAGACCAGGCTTGAAATGCGAGGCAGCCCCCGGGTGCGGAGTGGAAAGCCGAGACAGATGGAAAGATTGGCTGAGTTGCAGAGAGTTTGGAACTGAGAAAAGCAAGCATCTTGGCAACTGCGAGATAAGTCGTTGGCGAGATTGGGGTCGTATCCTGTCAGTGAAAGTTCCGGAAAGACTATCAGCTCCGCTGCGTGCCGGGCAGCGAGACGTACCAACGCCACGTGGCCCGCGACGTTCTGTTCCAGGCAACCGATCGTCGATTGAGTTTGAGCAACAGCCAGTCTCATTTAATGGCCTTCACCGAATTTTGCCCAATTCGATTCGTGTGTCTCAGGATAAACTCGAACGCAGCCATCCGTTTTCAGGTGCTGCTGTTCGGTCCTGATCGCCGAGGGGACGCGATGTACGACGGGTGCTAGTCCGGGTAGAGTTCCGCAAGCATTCCCAGCAGCCGCAGCGATGTATTGTTCATGATTCTCACGGTTCCGAACAGATGCGACAGGCACGTCGGCTCCCCAAAGTTCGATGCAGTGAAGCCAGGCGGGCGTGACAGGATTCAAAAAGTGGCCCCGTGCAGTCCGAGCGAGAAAAGCCAGCTATGATAGATATTGCCGTTGCCCGGCTTACCAGCGGTTTTTTCTTAGAACGCAAGCGGGTTTTTGGAAGGGTGTGCAAAGTGAAGCGATGGTTGCAGGTTGGTTTGCTGTTCATGCTGTTGTCGACGGGTGTCTACGCCTGCAACATTCCTGTTTTTCGCTACGCTTTGGAACGATGGCGAAGTGATGCCCTGCAGTTGCTGATTTTTCATGCTGGGCGGCCGACGGGAGACGAACTGGCTAAGATCGAAGCCATCCGCGATATGACCACGGCTGGAAATGGACAGGCCAATTTGGAATTGCGTTTGGTGGACTTAAACCAACCCATGGCAGACGCCGATCAGCAAGTTTGGCAGAGCTTGACAACGCGAGCTGTCCAGGGCGAAGTGGATGCTTCCATGCTGCCAACGCGAGCGGTCTTGCTGGGCTCCCATTTGCGAGGGCCGTATCAAGCTTGGCAGGGAACGCTGGAACAAGCCCATTCCCATCTGTTGAATTCACCGGCTCGACAGCAGATCGCGGAACGCCTGCTGAGCGGACATTCCATTGTGTGGTTGTTGATTCGCGCCAAATCGGATGCCAAGTCATCGAAGCCAGGAATTCAAACGGACGCGTCTGCGGATGCCAATGAAGCCGTGAAAGAGTTGCTTCGGGTACAGATCGAGCAACTAGCGAAGAGCTTGGAACTGCCTGAAGGGATTGGCCTTCCGGGCTCCGAACTCTATTCCGACGTTCCGCTCTTTCTAAAATTCTCGATCGTCGAGATCGAGCGTGACGATCCGCAAGAAGCTTATCTGCTGCAGCTTGCCGAAGGTTTTCAAGCGGATGCCTTTGCGGCGAATGAGCCCCTGGTGCTTCCCGTATTTGGTCGCGGTCGCGCGTTGGAGGTCATTCCGGCGGATCAGCTGAGTGGTCCATTGATACGCGATTTGACTCAGTTTCTATCGGCGGCCTGTTCCTGTCAGGTCAAAGAACAGAATCCCGGCTTGGATCTGTTGATGAGCGTGGCCTGGCAACAGCAACTTTTCGGGGACGACGGTCCTTTGCCTCCGCCCGCCAGCGAGAACGGGCTCGGGCAACAACGCAGTCCTGTCCTACTGACCATTCCGCCTGGACGCAAATAACGGTCGTCAGGCATCCTGGCAAGCATATCGGTTCAGCCAACTCTTTGTTCCGACCGGCTGGAAAAGCCTCCACGATCATCGCGGCCTGCCGCCGCTGTCGGTCGGGAGCTAGTACCAGCCTTGCGATAGTGGTTTGATGACCAATTCGGGTATGTGAACTTCTTTCGGTAGGCGAATTAAGGCCAGCATGGCCTCAGCCACATGTTCTGGCTGGAGAATGCGCTGCTTGTGATCTTCGCTCACGGGTGCAGGGCGTTGTTCCAGCAGTGGAGTATTGACTTCTCCGGGATAGACATTGACCACGCGGATTCCGTCCTCGGCCACTTCATTGGCCACGCAGGTACCCAGTGACGTCATGGCAAACTTGCTGGCCGAGTAGGCGATTCCTCCCAAGGCGATGGCACGCTTGCCAGCCACCGAGGAGACATTGATGATCAAGCCGTCCTTGCGTTGCCGCATCTGCGGCAATACCGCGTGCAGGCAGTTGTAGGCGCCGGTCGCATTGATGGCCAGAACCTGATCCCACTGTTCGGGCCGCATATCGGCCATGCTGCGATTCTTAATATTGATTCCAGCCGCATTCATCATCACGTCGATGTGCCCCAGTTCCTGCGTTGCCCAATCGAAGAAGGCTAGCGTGTCCTGTCGATCGGCAACATCTATCGTGTGGCAGCGGATACTCGTCCCGGCGGCTGTTTCTTCCAGGGCTGACATCCGTCGACCGCCAACCACCACCTGGGCTCCCTCGGCGGCCAAGGCTCGGGCGGTGGCTTGTCCCATGCCTGTTCCTCCACCCACAATGGCTACTTTGAGCTGCTCCAGTTGTGTCATGCCTGTGATCCTTGGTCTGTAGGGGATGGTTTCGCGGCTTTAAGGCGACGCAAAACGCTTCAGAATACGGAATATTCCGCAAATCCGACAGAGTACCGCGGAATTCCGTTAAGCGGATGCCTCCAAGTCAGGCGGATCAGAATTCCAGCTTGACGGTTACTTGTCGGGCTTAAATAATGAATCATCCGGATGAACGGATGGATGAATGGATGGCCGTTTGCCGAAAAAGGGCAAGGGCCGAAAAAGCCAGGTCTGTTTTCGGGGCTCCCTCGACTGTTTTCACTGACGCAACGCATGGTATCCACAACGGCCTCTTTGGACTGGCTGCAAACACTGGCTGACAGTACGCGCGTGCGTTTGCTGCGTCTGTTGGAGGCTCAGGAGCTTTCGGTTTCCGAGCTGTGCAGCGTGGTGCAACTGCCGCAAAGCACCGTGAGTAGGCATCTCAAGGTGCTTAGTGGAGATCGGTGGATAGCCAGTCGCCGCGACGGAACCAACCATCTCTATCGCACCGATGTCAGCGGTTGGTGCGAGGCCCGGCGGTCGTTGTGGGATTGGGTGCGTGAACAGGCCGACACGCTGACCGGCAAGCAAGATCAACAGCGATTGTCGCAGGTCTTAGCTCAACGCTCCCGCAGTCAGCAGTTCTTTCACTCGACGGCAGAGCAATGGGATCGTCTGCGGGTGGAGCTGTTTGGGAAACACATTGATAGCTTCGTTTTGGCAGCGAGCCTGCCGGCTGACTCGGTGGTGGGTGAGTTGGGGTGTGGGTCGGCCCCCCTGTGCCGTTTAGCGGCTCCTTTTGTGCGGCAAGCGATCGCGGTCGACAGCTCCCAAGCGATGTTGGCTGCTGCCCGGCAAGGCATCTTGAGTAGCACAGGTGTTGAGCGGCTGAGTAACATTCGGTTAGTTCAGGCGGAGCTGAGTGACACGACGTTGGACGATGATCAACTAGACACGGCGTGGCTGGTGCTAGTGCTGCCCTACATCGACAACCCGGTCGAGGTTTTGCAGGAAGCGAAACGCGTTTTGAAGCCAGGCGCAAGCCTGATCGTGGTCGACTTATTGCCGCACGACCGCGCTCATTATCGATTGGAAATGGGGCATTTGCGGCAAGGAGTTTCACCGGAGCAGCTGGCGGAATGGTTTACCAGTTCGGGGCTGCAGGCTGGTGTTTGTCGGACCTTGCCACCGGACCCAGCCGCCAAGGGACCGGCTTTGTTTGCCGCCGTGGCCTATAAGTCCATCGTCGATTAATTCATACTTTTTTTAACGAGAATCAGGAGTTATCCATGAGTACTGTTACTAAACCTTCGCCAAGCGACGCTAGTCTTGCTAGTGAGCGTCTGCCTTTCAAGGTACGCGCATTTGATTTGCTAGCCGCGGGCAAGCGCGACGAGGCTCAAGCCTTGGTCGCCCTGGGGCGTAAAGAGATTGAACTGGCCGAGGATGAAATGCCCGGCTTGATGGCTTTGCGAGATCGATACGGCAAGCAGCAACCGCTGGCTGGTGTCAAGATCATGGGTTCGCTGCACATGACGGTGCAGACCGCGGTGTTGATTGAAACACTGACCAGTCTTGGCGCTGATGTGCGATGGGTTAGCTGCAACATTTTTTCCACTCAGGATTCCGCTGCTGCGGCAGTCGTCGTGGGCAAGGATGGCTCCTTGGACGATCCGCAGGGGACCCCTGTGTTTGCCTGGAAGGGCGAGACACTTCCCGAGTATTGGTGGTGCACCAACGAGGCTTTGGTGTGGCCTGATAACAGCGGTCCGGACATGATCGTGGATGATGGCGGTGACGCAACCATGTTGATTCACAAGGGTGTCGAGTACGAGGCCGCCGGTGCGGTGCCTGAGTTTGACGCCGAAAACGAGCCCGAAGAATGGGGCGTTATCCTCGGGCTGCTGCGGGACGAACTGAGCAAGAACCCCGGCAAGTGGACAGCCATGGCCAAGAGCATTCGCGGTGTTTCGGAAGAGACCACCACCGGTGTTCTGCGTCTGTATGAGATGGAAAAAGCCGGCACCCTTCTGTTCCCGGCGATCAATGTCAACGATTCCGTCACCAAGGCGAAGTTTGACAACATTTACGGTTGCCGACACTCGTTGATCGATGGCTTGAATCGCGCATCGGACGTGATGATGGGTGGAAAGGTCGCGGTTGTGTTCGGTTATGGCGACGTGGGTAAGGGCTGCTGCCAGTCACTGCGTGGTCAGGGCTGTCGCGTAATCGTTACCGAAATCGACCCCATCTGCGCACTGCAGGCCGCCATGGAAGGCTATGAAGTGAAGCGTCTGGAAGATGTCATCGAATTCGCCGACATCTTCGTGACCGCAACCGGCAATAAGGACATCATTTCCGCGGCTGACATGAAGCGGATGAAGAACGGAGCCATTATCGGAAACATCGGGCACTTCGATAACGAAATCGATATGGCTGGATTGCATATGCTGGTGGCCGCAGGCAAGGTTGAACGTGTTAACGTCAAGCCTCAATACGACCAGTTCAAATTCCAGGAAACAGGACGATCCGTGCTGATCCTGGCCGAAGGCCGCCTGTTGAATCTTGGTTGCGCCACAGGTCACCCAAGCTTTGTGATGAGCGCCAGTTTCACCAATCAGACTCTGGCTCAGTTGGAATTATGGGCCAAGCGTGATAGCGGCGAATACGAAAACAAAGTCTATGTTTTGCCCAAGCGATTGGACGAAGAAGTGGCACGTTTGCATTTGGAAAAACTGGGCGTGAAATTGACCAAGTTGACCGAAAACCAGGCCAAGTACATCGGTGTGCCAGTGGATGGTCCTTACAAATCCGAACACTACCGATATTAGAGATGGGGCTTCTCGGAGAGTGGCAGGCTGCTCGGACATCTTCCGCAGCCTGCGTTCTCAACGGGAACAGCTCGCGCTAGCCAGAGCTTGAAGTCCGCCCTTTGCGAGGCGCAATACAGCTGCTGGACAAAAGCATACGTAAAAGCCCGGGAATACTTTGTGATTTCCGGGCTTTTTTCATGCTTCCACCTCTATCGGCCGGCCACAGTGGCGTCTCGGCGACTTAGACAGGCGAGCTTCTATGTGGATTGCCGAGCACTAAGGCGTACTGGTCCAGAGCGACTTCCACCTTGCGGTGCGCCAAATAGGCAACCAGCAGTCCGCAGGCGGTGACGACGACGCCGCCCAGGACCAGGTTGCGCTGTAGATCTTCGCGGAACACAAGAGCTGCAATGGCAAACAGAGGGATCGCCGCGGCGGAGACCAGATACCAACTGCTATGTTGACGAATGCGTTGAGATCGCTGTTCAAATTCCCGGTCCGACATCGAAGGCGCGATGACCTTGGGGTAATACACCAGCAGCGACAGCAGTGTCATACCGTAGTAGGGATAAATCCAGGCAACTCCCCCGCAGAGTACCAGCGAGATAAAGAAGTGGAAGGCGTCGGGGCCACGAAAGTCCTCGAATCGATAGTACATCGCTCCTGCAAACACGAGCCCCGAGACGGCCCACAAGACGCCGCATATGAGCGTTGCCCGATATCCCATGGTCCACAGGTAATCCAGCTGCTCGACCGAGACTTTATTTCCCTTTAAACCTCGGCGAACGATGGTGGCCAAGGGGCGAATGCACAGCAGGAACAGCACCGCTCCTAGCGGGAAGACGATCAGGTTCACGATAAAGGACAGACTCTTGAAGTATCGTACCTTGCTACAGTTATCATCCAAACGCATCGTTTGGTTAGCCGGCAGGTCTGGAAACTTGTCTGGCTCCGCTTCCGGCCAGGCCTGCAAGGTCAGTTGTTGATCACGGACTTCATCTAGCAACTGTTGTTGCGCTTCACTGCAATCCGTGTCGGCTTGCATCCGGCGTTCGTTGTATTCGTAATTAAAGATCGAGGCAGCTACATTGGGGCCGAAAATCAAGATTGCTGAAATCAAGAATACTGGGATCTTCAGCAAGCGGCCAGCCAAGCTCTGAGACGCCGGCTCGAAGCGCTCAGCCAAGTCCGGATAGAATGCAAGACGTAAACGGGATGCGGTTTCCAGTCCGCTGCCCGGTCGCTGAGCGGGCTCCTCGCTGAGCAGGGCTAGCAGGACTTTTTGCAGCACACGTTCCGCAGCAGATTGCGGCGGATGCTCATTTTCCACGGGCAGGGCACGCAGCTCGCGCTGCATGCGGACTGCGTCTGTCCAACTGGAGGCCAATTGATCCGCTGCCCACGGCCGACGGCCTTGCCACAGTTCCCACAAGACAATGCCCAGTGCGTACAGGTCGGAACGCCCATCCAAATCAGCCGCCGTTCGATTGTGAGTCGGGTCGGCGACCTGCAGTTGTTCGGGAGACATGTAGGCTAAGGAGCCGCCAAAACAAGCCGCTGCACCGGCTCTTCCCGAAAGACCGCTGCAGCTGACATTAAAGTCGGCCAACTTAGGGATCGCCTCCGCCGAGAGCAGTATGTTGGCAGGCTTCACATCGCGGTGCAGAACGCCCTTTGAACTCGCGTAATCCAGCCCTTCCGCCAGTTGGATACCGAACCATGCCACGAGTTCGGCCCAATCCATGGATGCGATTTGCGTGCGAATGTTCGATTGCTCTGGCACTGTCTGACTGGCATCCAGCAGCCTTTGGTCGATGCTATTCAGGACTTCGCGTCCGGTCCATTGCTGCCTATCAAGATCGCGTACGCGTTTGATGCAATCGGCGAGAGTGCCGCCAGGCAAATACTGCATGTACAACAGAATAGTTGGAGGATCGCTCAATTCCCGCTGGTCGTACACACGAACCACGTTGGTGTGATCCAGCTGTGACAAGGCCTGCGGCTCCTCGCTACCGCGGGAGGTGGCCTTTAGCGCGACCAGGCGATGCATGGACACCTGTCGGGCCAGGTAGACCCGCGCAAAGGCGCCCTGTCCCAACAGCTTGAGTATCTGAAAATCATCGAATTGTTGGCCGACCGGTAACTCGGGAACGCGATTGGTTGCTCCGCTGAAAGCGCTGTCGCCACCCGCAAGCCACTTTCCGATCGTGTCCGCCAAATCCGGGAATCGCTGTTTGTACTCCGCCCAATCGACTTTCAGGCCTCGGCCACGTCGCAATTGAATCTCCTCCAGCACCAGATCGAAAGGAATCGCTTGCTGGGGGAGCAGATCGCCCACTACGGGCCAGTAAAAATCGAGATTGCGTTCGATGTCCACTTGCGCGGCTGAAGCTAGATCGAATTTGATGAGTTCGACCACGATCAAACGCTGTGCCGTGATTGAGATGGGTGGTACCAAATCCAAGATCTGCGACGGAGAGGCTACTGGGGACAGGCTGGCCAGCTGTTCCAAGCACAGTTCCAGCACGGCAAAGGAGGCGTCGATGGTATGGACTTCATCGCTGGGTAGCCGCTGGTGGTCCTCAGTATCTGGAAGTTTCATGCGATGTGCCCTGCCCTGGAGCTTGTTGACCGTCGCCAATAGCGGAACAAGCCGGTTGTCTCATCCATACCTATAAAGTGAGCAAGCGGTGCCGCGGCAACTTATCGATCTGGTAATGGAGCTTCCCCGACCGGGCTCCTGCGAAGACACTGGCGGACGCGACCGGAAGCTCCGCTGAGCTTTACTCAGTGTAACCGCCAGTCAGCGCTAGCTCCATCAAAGGCAGCAACAGGCATCTGGAAGGGTTCTTGTGGCTACCGATACGCAGTCGGCGATGGCTGATTACAATGGCTCGCATCGCGGGCCCAACGTTCTGTAACGGGTATCTGTGCCCCGCCGTTTGCTGCCCGGCTTGGAGCTGCCACTGCTCGTGCCCGGCGAGCAAGGTCCGCTGGAAGGGTTGCTGGTTTGGGATTGATGAGCTGCGAGTTGCCGACTGGCAAGGCTTCGTTCGCGAAAAATTAAAAGGTAGGAACGGGTGAAAACTAACGCGAGAATCTGGCTGTTAATGATTGTGGCCGCGTATCCGGTTGCGATGCGTGCGGTTGGGGCGGAAGAGTTTTTGAAAGTCGGGACCGGGCTGGCGGTGATTACCCCTGACCCCTTGCTACCCGTTTCAGGAGGGATGGGTACGCCGCAGCCGGCTACGCACAAGCTGGGGGAACTGACTGCCAGGGCCGTCGTGTTCGAGAAAGCGGATGTGCGGGTGGCCCTCGTCAGTTTGGACTTGCTGGGAGTCCCCTCCGTACTGTGTGAGCGGATTCGGTCGGGAGTGAGCGAGATTTCAGGTGAGAACGTGCTGATTTCGGCCACGCATACGCACAGCGCGCCAGACGTCTATGCCTTTCCCGATGGTCAGGGCGGACACACGGGTGATTTGAACTACATCGACTTTGTGTGCCGTCAGGCAACACAAGCACTCCGCGAGGCAGTCGCCAATCTACAACCAGCCAAATTAAAAATCGCAACGGACGTTGCCCAGGGAAAGTTGGCCTACAACTACTATGCACCGGATCTTTACGATCGTCGCATGAGTGTCATTCAAGCTGTGAACGGTCGCGGACAAGCGATCTTGACGCTGGTTAACTATGCTGTGCACCCCGAGGTTCTGGGTGCGGCGACAGGTGCGCTAAGTCCCGATCTAGTAGGCCCGCTGTGCTCCCAGATCGAATCCCGTGGGGGCGGAATGGCCATGTTCATCAACGGTGCCCAGGGCGGGATGGTAACTGCCGACAACCGGGATTTGAGCAAGCCATCGGATCCGCTGAGGGGTTACTGGGAGGATATTCGTAGTTGGGAAGAATGCCAGAGGATTGGCCATGAGATGGCGGAAGAGGCATTGCGGATTATTGCAAGAGCCGATGTCCAAGCGGATCCCCAGCTGAGTTGTTCCGTCCGCGAAGTGAAGTTTCCGGTGGAGTCGGATCTAATGTGGCAGGTGATCTTGCATTCGCCCTTGAAATATCCGCATGGCGAAGATCGCTCCATCACGGCGAGGCTGAACTTGGTGCGTCTGGGCAATGCTCATATGTTGACCATCCCTGGTGAGGCGCTACCCAATATCGGCTTTTATCTGAAGAGAAAAATGCGGGGCGAGCATAATCTGCTGTTGGGGCTGACCAATGATGCCTTCGGCTACATTTTGACCAAGGTCGATTTTCAAAGTTTCCCGCGTTATGACTACATCTCAAGAACTTCTTTAGGCGAGATGACCGGCGAAATATTTATCGAACACGCGGAACAGATGATTCTCCAGTCCGAAAGCGGACGGCCTTAAGATGCCAGCCATGTCGTTGCTCGGCCCTGGCGAACACAACTCTACTGGAGCGTGTGTGCGTTGAAGCAAATCCCGGAATTCAATGGCGAAGGCTAGGACGCTTGACGCTGTTGTCGCGAGCTTGGCTTTGCTGGCTCAGGTTGCGAACTCTTACCGAAGACCTTGCCCAGGGGGCTAACCAGGATTGCAGGCAGGAAGATTAAGTCCCCGATGATCGCTGTGACCAAAAGCGCAGCCATCAACCAGGCGAAGCGGACAATAGGCATGAAGCTGCTGAAGGAAAATACCAGCAAGGCACAAGAGCAAATCAGGGTGGTGTTCAGCATGGCCCCCGCGCAGCGTCGCATGGCCTGCCGCACCGCCTCCTCGCGGCTGTGGGAAGCCAGACTGCGTCGGTGCCAGATGAGCAAGTGAATGGTATCATCCACGGCGATCCCCATGGCCGCGCTGGTGGTCATCATCGAGCCAATCTCGACGTAGAATCCCAGCCAGCCCATCAGTCCGAAAATGATGATCACAGGAAAGACGTTGGGCAGCATGGCTGTCAAACCACCCCGCAAATTCCTAAGTACCAAGCTAATCACCAACGCGATCAAGCAGAATGCCATTAGGAAGCTGCTGGTCAAATCGTTGAGTAATTCCCGTTGAGCCTTGTAGATCAGCGGTATGATGCCGGTATAAATGACATCCACCCCCGTTGTGTCCTGCAGCAGAGGCTGAACGCGGTTGCGCAGTGTTGCTACAAACTTCCCGTAGTCGACCTCGCCCAAGGCTGATGCGCGCAGACTAATCCGCCACAATCGTTCATCCGCTTCATTCCGGGCGACAAATCCGTTGCGCGTCATTTGGGCTTCGATCTCTGCCGACTGCCGTTTCCACATCACGCGTTCTATGACGTTCCGAACCGAGCTGCCACTGGCAAGAGGCGGTGTGAAATCCACACCGGACAGAGCTGCTCCAACCTCGGGTATGTCCTCCAATTCTCTTTGAATCAGCGATACTTGTTGAAATTCCTCTTGAAGTGTCGTCGCTTCGCTCTTGTCAAAACGAACGACCAACTCCATGGGCACCAGAGGACCTAAGTGCGATTCCAGCCACCGGTAGTCGTTGATGATCTTGCTGTTTTCACCGAAACGGTATTGCAGTTTTACGGTCGAACGAAGTTGCAGAAGTCCACCGCCGCAAATGGCCATCAAGCATAGAAAGCCAATTCCAATCGCGCGATAATGACGCTTGATAAATTCATAGAGTTGGTCAATCCGTTGGGTTTGTGGGGCCTGGTGGCTCTTGGTACGGCGGTTTGTGGATGTTCGGGATTTGCGAGGTGACCTGCGCGAGGAAGAGGATCGATTGGAAGCAGACGATGCGGGTAGTGGCCGGGGCAACAGGAGCTGCAGGCCTATAGGTAACGCGATCAGAATGACACATAAACTGACCAAGATACCGGCAGCGGAATAGATGCCGAACATTTTTACGGGCACGATCTCGCTGACTCCCAGCGAGAGCAGGCCCAGGCCAGTGGTCGCGGCCGCTAATCCGCAGGGCTTCCAACCATGCCTGAGGGCTTTTACGGGGGCGTCCTCGGGTCTGCCTTCGAAATATGCGTCGCGATAATAGTTGACCAAATGTACTGAGGCCGAAATCGTTAGCACGAATACCAGCGGCGGCAGCATGGTCATCACGAGATTCATGTTGCCGCCAGTGATATACAGAATGCTCATGGCTACGGCGGTACAATAGACGGCCACAAACAGCAGGATCGCGGTGAGCGTCAGGTTCCGCAACTGCCAGTAGGTGATGACCATAGCCACCACCGCGGATATGCCCGCCAATTCCAGCAGCATACGCTGGCTTTCTACGTCGATCGTAGCCGCATCGACGGTTGGGCCTCCCAGCCGCAAGGCTTCGGGGTCGAGACCACATTTCTCTTCCGCAATCCGTTTGAGATAGTCAATCGCGTCTGCCCGGTTGGCAGCTCCCCGCGGCGATACCGTCGCGATCACGCAGGTCGTAGACTGGTCGTCACCAACCAAGAAACCCTCAAGACGCTCGATGGCTTCCTGAGCGGGGACCTTCAAGGGCGGCACGATCATCCGCCGCACAATCTCGCGCCCGGTGATTGCCTTCTCAAAATAATCCTCGCCACTCTCGTCGATCAAGGCTTGTGCTAACTGGTCGACCTGTTCATCACGGATCTTGCAGTCATCCCAGCTGACGATGGTGACTTCGTCATTTCCGAAGTACGATTGATACCAGTCGTAGCTGCTCGTTTCGGGAAAGCCGGCGGGCAACCATTGACGCGGATCATTCGAGTTCGACTTCAGCGCCAATACCGTTGCCCACACAAGCCAGGGCAACAGAGAGACAAGCGTTGCAACAACCGCGATGCGATAGGATCGCGACATGAGAAGATTTTGTGGCACGAAATTCCGTTTCCTGCTATGTGCTTTCCCTACCTGGGCTTGAGAGCCGGTGCGCGACGCTCCTGCGTCTCACTCAGGAATTCACTCAGCGCATCCGCGAACATCTCGGGCTGCTCAAGTTGAGGAGCATGACCGCAGTCGTCGAAGAGTACCTGCTTGGAATTGCGAATGTGCTCGTGAAATTGGTCTGCAACAAAGGGTGGAGTGATTTCGTCCTGACGACCCCAGACGATGAGCGTTGGTACCCTAATCTTTTCCAGGTCTCGTAGCATGTAGCGATCACGCGTGCATTTGGCAATTCTCAGCATCAACTTGCGATAATTGCGATCGCTCAACATGCCGTAAATGTCTTCGACCAGATCGTCGCTGACTACTTCCGTCTTGTAGAAGATTTGGCTGGCCTGCTCGCGAATGAATTCCCGGCATAGCCGAGGCCGCTGGCCTCCGGCCAAGTGACGTTCGTATAGCCCGGCACTACCGGCCAACATCAGGCCACTCACCCGATGGGAATGCTCCAGGCAGAATTCCAAGGCAACTTGACCGCCCAGTGAGTTGCCACCCAGTACCGCGGACTCAATACCCAGCGTGTCAAACAAACACCGCCCGTACTCTGTCAACTGATTGAGCGATTTGAATCGTGGACGGCCATGAATGCCAGCCGCATCGATGGGCAGTTGAACGGAAATCAGCCGATAGTCGAGCGCTAAACGCTCCATGATCGGCAACCAATTGGAAGCGCTACCAAACAATCCGTGCAACAGCACAACTGTCGTATCGCCCGACCCCATGTCGTAATAGCGCAGGCAGGTCCCGTCGGGGGCTGTGCGTTCTTCACAGCCATTAAGAAATGATATTTTCATTGGCGGCTCCCATGCCAGCCACAAGCGCATCCAGGCAACGGATGGAGGCCGGACTAAATTTTAGCTGCGGATCCGGCGATGTTGGCGCCAGAAATCAGACTCAGACTACACCCGAGCAGACATCCGAGTATACCCTGAAAACCGTGCGCGAAAATGGGAAGTGCTGGCAATTCCGGGAGTTCGGGCGATGCGCGAGGGCGCATGCGAGGATTGCCGAAAAAGTTGCGAATAAACGGTATTGCTCTTCGATGGCGTCCTAATTTGCGGCAATTTGGAAAATGTGGCTCATGCGGCGACCTGTTGAAGAGCTTTCAGGCATCGATAACAAGCGTCGCGCACGGCTTTTTCCCTTGGGTCATCAAAAATTCGAAAGCCCATGCGGTTGGTGAGATAGGCAAAACCTAGCTTTTGGGTGGGATCTGCCATGCCAAACGATCCGCCCGCACCCGGACAACCAAAAGCACTACCGTCGGACCCGAACGCCATGTCGCGACTCGGCCGCGAAAAGCCAAAGCTGTAGCGCGTATCCAACTTTAGGATCAAGTCCTTTCCCCCGTGGGGAGGGGCGGATGCCGGTGTGAGTAATTCCTCGTGAGTCGCGGGCGAAATCCCCAGTTCCTGGCCGCCACGCGCCAGCACTTCGTAGACCTTGGCTACCGCTCGAGCCTGACCAAAACCATTTGCCGACGGAATCTCGACCTCACGATAATCTCCCTCTCCTACTTGGGCAGGATTGTCCAGACGCAGGCAACGAACGGACTTGGATACGAGTGAAGCCGGCCACAATCCCGAGAGCACCATCTCCGCAGGCAATTCGTGCAGATGTGCTAACAGTGCCAGTCGATGGAAACCACGGATTTTGCTCAACCGACTTTGGGGCGTATCGGCCGGTAGACCAATGTAGAACTCGATTCCCAAGGGCTGTGCGATCTCTTGTTGGAAGAAAACGCCCACGCTCCGTCCTTGGGGGTCGGTGCGACGGAGTAGCTCATTTTGGTACCAGCCAAGGGTCAGTGTGTGATAACCATGCTTGATGCCGGGCGTCCACTGAGGGCTTTGGGCTGCCAAGATTTGGCTCAGCCCGTCGTAATCGGATAGCACATGGGGCTTCAGAGAACGCCCCGCCGAGACCAACCCCGCTTGATGCGCCAACAATTGACGCACGGTGATCCGTTCCTTGCCTCGCTGCGCAAACTCAGGCCAATAGCTGGCAACTGGTTCGTCTAGCTCAAATAGTTCGCGGCTATGGGCAACCGCCATGGCCGCGGCCGCCATGCCTTTAGTAACGGAAAAAGCCAGTGTTAGGGTGCCGTCGTCCCATGGGCGGAGCGTTTCGATGCATTGGTAACCGCCTGAAAGGTCAACGACCCTTTCTCCGCGGTGGTAGATCGTACAGGCGGCACCTTCTTCGCCTCGCTGCGTGAAGTTTCGCTCGAATTCGCTTCGCACGAGAGCGAACTCGGGAGCCGCATAGCCTCGAATGTGAAACGCTGGGCTAGAAGAAGTTCGCATCGGTGAACATCCAAGTTCTGGGGAAATACGAAAGTAGATTCACGAGTCGATTCTCGCCTTCGGTGGATTATCCCACTTTGTGGCCTGCGATCCTAGTGCTATCTCGCGTCTTTTGCACTCAGGGAAAATGAAAAATCCAGGTAGTTCTGGCGGAGTGATTTCACTATAGAGAAAATGAAATGATTCATGGAATCCAACATGCGGTCGTTGATGAGATCGCTGGATAAATTGGAGAGCGTTAAATGAATGTCCGAATTCCATTCCCCGGTTGGTATGTGCGTTGCCTGACAAGCATTTGTCTGCTGGCAATTCCCGCTTTGACTGCTTCTGGCCAGCAAGGCTCCGTGGTTGCCGAATCCGTGGCCCACTCCACCGGCAAGCATCCCCTGGATCCCGCGATCGAGATGGCAAGGAATAGCCTCAAACACTGTCGAGAGAATATTCGCGACTACACCGCGGTCTTGGTTAAGAGAAATCGGGTGGATGGACAGCTGGGCGAAATGACCTACGCAAATGTCAAGATCCGCAATCGCAAGCACGAGAATGGCCAGTTGCTGGTTCCGCTGAGCGTCTACTTGGATTTCATCAAACCGGAGTCGTCCAAGGGCCGGGAAGTCATCTGGGTTGAAGGACGCAATGAAGGAAAATTACTGGCTCACGAAGCTGGCTTTAAGAATCTGGCCACCGTGAAACTGGATCCGACCGGATATTTAGCGATGCGCGGACAGCGGTATCCAATTACGGAGATTGGCGTAGAGAATTTGATCGTAAAACTGATGGAAACGGCACTGCGTGATCGAAAGCATGAAGAGTGCCAAGTGCAGTTCTATCGAAACGCGAAAGTTGGCGAGGAACTTTGCGATATGATCGAGGTTGTGCATCCGGTCCAACGTGATCACTTCGAATTCTACCGTGCCCGCGTATACTTCAGCCAAAAGCATGGCGTTCCAATCCGCTATGCATCCTGGTCCTGGCCGGCACCATCCGATGGCCAGCCGGTGCTGGAAGAGGAATACACTTACTTGAACATGAACACGAATGTTGGATTGACGGATCGCGATTTCGACACCGACAATCCAAACTATCGTTTTTGGTAGTTCGCTAGGCGATCCGCTGACTCACCCCGTCAAAAACAGCTGACTATTCGCCAGGATGACTGCATCGATGACTGCTGTGCAAGCTTTTGCCGCCCATGAGGCCGGTGGTAATTGGGAGCCTTTTGAATACGAATTGCCCGAGCTGGGGGACCAGGAAGTAGAAGTAGAAGTGCTTTCCTGCGGCATCTGTCACAGCGATCTTTCGATGTTGGACAACGAGTGGAAAATTACGCGCTATCCATTCGTCGGAGGTCATGAGATCATCGGCCGCGTGGCTTCGGTTGGAGCCAATGTTCCCAGCTTGAAGACCGGCGACATCGTAGGAGTTGGCTGGAATGCCCGTTCCTGCATGTGCTGCGATCAATGCATCTCCGGAAACCAAAACCTGTGCCCGCAGGTGGAAGGTACAATCACTCACCAGCACGGTGGATTCGCGGACCGCGTCCGCTGTCATTGGAGTTGGGCTCTTCCCATACCGGCCGAATTGGACGCCAGGACAAGCGGCCCATTGCTATGCGGAGGCATCACTGTGTTCAGCCCGTTGGTGGAGTATGGCATCTCTCCTCTTGCTCGTGTGGCTGTGCTGGGGATCGGTGGTTTGGGACACCTGGCTTTGCAGTTCTGTCGGGCCTGGGGCTGTGAGGTCACGGCGATTTCTCGTGGGCGAGACATAGAGCCAGAAGCACGCCAGTTGGGCGCTCATGATTTTCTGGCAACGGATCAGACGGACGAACTGGAAGCCGCGGCAGGACGCTTTGATTTGATCCTGAATACCACCAACGCCGACCTGGATTGGGATCGTTACATCGCAGCTCTCGCGTCCAAAGGGCGTTTGCATACGGTGGGGGCCGCGGCCAAGGTATCGGCCAGCGTGTTTCCAATGATCATCGGACAGAAGTCATTTTCGAGTTCACCCACAGGGAACGTAATCCACATGCGACAGATGTTGAATTTCGCCAGCCGGCATGGGATCCGTCCCATGGTGGAGTCGTTTCCCTTCGCGGAAATTAATCAGGCTTTTGATCGGCTTCGTAACGGTTCGGCTAGATTCCGCGTTGTGTTGCAAGCGAGCTGAAACTGGTGCCACAAGCAGAGTATGAATTTTCGAGCCGACAATGACTGGGAACCATCGGCAGCTGGACGACGGGCTTCCCCATGAGTCAAAGTCACTTACTTCATCCGCAGGTGTCGGCCCCAGATTGTCCACTGGCTCGCTACCGAGCTTTGAAGGTCCGAACTTCTACTTCTTGCTGCTTCTGGCGTTCCTATGCTTGGCGAATTTCATTTCCGTCCCCTTGCTATCCGCGTCCCGACCAGGGTTGATGGTTGTCATCCCGGCAACGATCGCCGCCGAGGTCGGCTTAGTGGCTGTTTTTGGCGTGTTTAGCCCGTTGGTGTTCACGACCCGATTCGTGTTGACGGTGGTCATGGGCGGCGTGCTGTACTTGGGGTTTTGCCTGTCGGTAATAGCCGTTAGCCGGGGAGAGCCGGAAGCTTTTCTCATTCTGCTTTTTGGCCTGCTGATCTCTCCATTCATCTTCATCGCCGTACAAGCTCCCATCTGGGGTCTGCGTATCTTCTATGATTGCCAACGCTCCTCGCCTCCGCAGGCAACCGTCACGGATGTTGCTGCCAGCCGCGAGCCAATCCGCTTAAGCGACCTTCTGATCGGCACATTCATGGTGGCTGTTTCGCTGGCTCTTGCCCAGCTAGCGACCTATGTGATTCCAGCCGACGAGTCTCGCACGGAGGTGCTGGCAGCTGTGGCAGTCGCAGCCATCGCGGCGGTACTTTGGAGCTGCGTCTCAGTTGTGTTGCCGACTTGGTTGATGCTGGCCATCCGCCGACAGCGGATGGTGGCAGTCGCACTGGTAGGCTGGACCGCGATGGGCTCCATCTCGGTGTTGTTGACCATCGTGCCCTTCACTTTTGACCCTTCTGCACCGCTCGTCGTTATGCTGGGAATCAGTGTCTACGTATTTGTACTCTGCGGAGGATTGCAGCTAGCTCGCCAGTTGGGCTATCGTTTGGTGAGGCGACGCGAGACTCACGCCGAATCGTCTCAGCCTGCAATGACGGATATGCCGTTTGATTCGATCAGGGATAATTGAACCTGTTGATATAGCGGCAACCTCTCAACATCTGCCCGCGGCCATCGGGGTGCTGCGGGCATAATGGGTCGCTTGCGGCTGCACTCCTGCCGTAACATCGCTTCGCATCGCAATGCCATCGTAGGGCTTCGCTC
>JANSWS010000500.1 GCA_024743355.1 bacterium | reverse complement strand
GAACCAGATCCGATCATTGCCGGCGACTCTGGGCGCAACAGCCACTTCGCGTTCGAATTCGGCCAAGCTCATTCGCACCCCCCCGAGATTCAGAATGGTGAACAAAACCTCAGCGTCGAGTCAGGGGGTAAAATCGGAAACACCCCAACTCAACGAAATGTAGCGAGTTGGGGGGGGGGGGTAAAATACAATCAATTGGTTTGACCTTGGGGTAAAAATCGCGCATTATTTGATACTGCCCAACTTAGACCGGGATAATTAACTACGTTCGCCGAAAATTTCCTTGAGCAGCGTTTGACTCAAATAAAGAATAGCTATATCAGCCACAGATCATGAAACTCGCAATTCACAACCTCGCAACAATCCTCGGAATCTCGCTGATGCTCGCATCGACCTCGAGTGCGGACATTAGCTATTACACGGACGAAGCCGGATTCCAGTCATCGGTTACCACACCGCTGACCATGGAAAGCTTCGAGAACCACGCGCAACACCCGAACTACCCGAACGTCACCGTCAACAAGAACGCCTATCAAAACAGCCAGCTCCCATATCTTCCTGGATATGATCCCGCAACAGATGGTGAGTGGTCTCTTGAATGGAGTAATCTAGCGGGCGGCTTGCAATTGGACTTCGTCAACCCGGTTTACGCATTTGGAATCGATTTCGTGGGCTTGGGATGGCAAGGGAACACGAATCCTTCGTCCACCCTTAGCGCCACCATTATCTTCGAGGATTTCACTTTCGCGCAGCACGCCTTTTACACCGATTAAAGCACTCAGGATGAATTTGAGACGCTTTTCGTCGGCGCGGAGAGCGACAAGCCGATAAGCGTAGTTCAGTTCAACATCAGTGTTGACGTCGACGCTGTTAACAATGATCGACTCCAGTATTCGACAGTTCCTGAACCCTCGAGTGCTTTTCTAATCTTCCTTGGAGGAACCGCAGTCCTTGGATTCTCTCGCAGACGTGCCCGGCGCGGTGGGTAGCCACGAGGTTGATCCTTTGCTCCTCAGAAGGATGGCCTGAAGCATAAGCGCGGGCTCCATCGAACCACCAAAAAGGCGAGCAAGGCGGCGCGGGAGAACCCGCTACTCGCGTCGAGTCGGATTCGGAGGCGATTCGAGGTGCAACCGCCACTTCGCGTTCGAATTCAGCCAAGCTCATCCTTGTCTCCTCACGGTCTAAGAGGTGAACAAAAACTCAGCGTCGAGTCGGGGCGTTCAGTGGGTTGACCGATTTGGCCGTGCCAGAGGGTCCAAAACGTTCCAGAGTCTCGATGCTGACTCGGTTGATCCAGCGAAGTCAATCGGTTGCCGAGGACGCTTTCGAGTACGAGTACGAGTACCGCGGCGCTGAGTACGAGTACGAGGAAAAGCCGTAAAACCAAACAGCCAGAACAACGCGTTGAACGCCAGGATTGGTACCGCCTCCAGTTTGCACTTCCAGCTCCAACCCCAATCCGGCGTTAACGCCAACCGTTCTGTTGTGAGATTCAGATTTAGCGTATGACTGAACTACCACGAGTAAATCGATCAATTTCAATGGTTTCTACGCTGGTGAAGCAGGGGAGCGACCAGCGCGTGCTTGAAGCTACGCCTGCAGAATGCTTGAATATGGTATGGCCGCTTACATTGGCTGCCTGGTCATTCAAGGATCGAAATGTTGCTCAATCCCGACTTCAGAGACATGCTGTCCGCATTATTAGACGCGGAGATTGACTTTATGATCGTTGGGGCTTATGCGATGGCAGCTCATGGATACCCACGAGCAACCGGCGATATTGACATCTGGGTACGTGCCGATGCAGAAACCGCACCAAAGCTATATCGGACTCTGGCGGAGTTTGGTGCGCCGATGCACGACCTAACTCTGGAAGATCTTGCTTCACCCGGTATCGTTTTTCAAATTGGCGTAGCGCCCGTGCGAATTGACATCTTAACGGAGCTTTCGGGATTAGATTTTTCGCTAGCTTGGCAGAATCGAATAGAAATTGAAATGGATGATCTCAACATCCCGGTAATCGCTCGTGGCGACTTGCTTGCAAACAAACGTGCTACGGGCCGCGCGAAAGACATTGCCGACGCTGAGACTCTTGAAAATGACCTCAATGACGACTGAAGCCAACGGAAATCGACAGAACAACGGAATGAACGAAAGTCGCGTTGGTCCGTCCACTTTGCTAAAATGTCAACTCACGCGACTTCGTTATTCCCACCGTTCGCCGACTGAAGGAGGTCCGTTTCGCATTGTGACTGATTTGCTCGCGCAAGCTTACGAACGGTTCATGACCGATGGTGACATGTCGTCGTTCGAAAGGGCCATTGAGCAGCATGGCGGTATTGCTCCACCATCCGAATTGGAGTGCCCGATCGCGCACCGAATACGGGACGTGCTGGTTTGCGAACAGTGGTACCGCGTAGTGCGTGTCTACGATCCCGACAATCGCTCTTGTCGCGTATTCATCTATCCGACTGAAACGCCTGGCGAGCAATCGGGCGTCCCATACGAACTTTCGGGGGAATCGCTGCATCAATGGGTGATGGACGAATTGGAAGAGCCGACGGATGGGAATACCGACTGGAGTAAATATCTCGGTACAATGTCGAACTGAGAACGGCGGCGAACCAGCGGATGCACGTGAGCCGCCGAGTTCAGTTTATCGAAGTGGTCAGTCGTTCGCGGCGGTCACGTGATCCGTATCGTTCTGCCATGTGAAATCGTCGCGTTTGTCGATTCTGTCATGCTTTGCTAAAATCAAAGCACCAACAAGGAGACTGCCGTGGCCGATTCACCATTGCCTGTGCGTGACACATTGACCGAGATTGCTCGATTACTCCCGACCGACGCATCTCTGGAAGACGTTCAGTATCACCTCTACGTACGACAGCAGATCGAAGCTGGGTTAGCTGATGAGGAAGCAGGGCGACTCATCGATACAGACGAAATGCGGAAACGCCTTGCCTCACACAAACGTGCGAGAGAAAATCGCGGCTAATGGACGTTCGATGGACTGAAAAGGCCTCTGCCGATGCCCTGGGTGTCTTCGACTATATCGCGGATCAATCGCTTGCATACGCGGAATCAGTCTACGAACGAATTCTCGAAAGGCCTGTGCAACTGACGGTTCATCCCAGGTCTGGGGCTGTTGTGCCCGAACTCGGGCGTGATGATATTCGTGAACTCTACGTCTATTCGTTTCGCCTTATCTATCGAATCGCGGGGGATGAGATCCGCGTATTGACCGTCATCCACGGCAGCCGGAGATTGGTTCCGGAGATGCTTGGAGAGGCAGAACAATGAAATGCATGCGAGGACGGGGGTCGCGTTTTTTGTCTGCTTGCATGTTGTCTGCCCGTCCCGCATGATTTCTGCCGTTCGTCCAATCAAGTACGGAGACTCTCATGCGAACTCTTTTGTTGCTGTCAGTCGGCTTCATTTCCATGGCTTGCGGCTCAGATCTGGCTGGACAAACGCCGATCGCGTTACCAGCATTGTCATCACCCGACATACGGTCGTTGACGCCGGAAGAGACTCGCGAAATGGCGCGAGTTCACAGGTATCACGGACTTGGTCCAACGGTCGCCGAGCGATTTGAACGTGTGTTGAACAGATTATCCATCGCGCACACCCTCGAATCGGTAAGCGAGAATCTTGACCTCAATCATGAGCAGGCCTTGGCGCTATCCGAACTTCTACAGAAACGCAAAACTGAAATCGACTCTCAATTGAACGCGGTCTGGCAGCGTCTTTCTGGAGCAGAACCTACGCATGACCTGGTTGACAACGAGTTCACCGTTCTAATCACTCATGAAGCGATTGAAGAGAACCAGTTCCTGGCAGAGATTAAGAACGTATTAACTCCAGCGCAAGAAGCAATCCTTCTGAAAGAGCTATCGCGTTCGATCTGGTTTGCCAACTTTCTATATTGCGTCCGGGAATACAGATTGACCCCACACCAAAGATCGCTGTTCAATGACGCTGGACGTGCAATCCTGCCTTCTGCACGAAAGACCCGCGATCAGATGGACAATGAGTTTCAACAAAAATTTCATGTTGCGATGAATTCGCTGAGCAGAGAGCAATTCGAACAGGTAGCCAGAGCGAAAGGTATCTTCCCAACTGGGAAAACACTGCGAGAGTTCTATCTCGATCAAGACCCAGAACGCCAGAAGAAACTTGCCGACAACGTCCAATGGTTCGCAGAGATTCGCGTAGAATTAGAACCTTAGAAGAACTGGACGACGGAATGCCCCCAAGTCGCTTTGGCCAATCGACATTGCTAAAATTGGATCACTCACGAAACTGAGTGGTTCCAGACATCGTTCTTCACGTGTGACTTTTGCCACGTGCCAGCGTGCCAGCTATAATGACGCGTGGAGGAAAACTGATGTCACTTGAAAGCATGCTTGCTTCACTTACGCCCGAGGAAAAGTTGAACGCGATGGACATTCTGTGGCGGGATTTGTCGGCGAATCCCGCTCGACTGCCCTCACCCTATTGGCATGGCGAGGTGCTGGCCCATAGGATCGCGAATCCTTCTAGCGAGCCCCGACTTCCGATCGACAATGCCTTCGACGATGTCAGGGAGCGGCTGAATGAACGTCGAACTCAGGGATGAGGCACGTGATGATCTCGTGGAGGGTGCCGTTTTCTACGGTGAACAATCTGATGGCTTGGACGGATATTTCCTGAAATGCCTAAGAGAAGACATGGAGAAACTCGAGTCAACCGGCGGCATTCATGAGCAGTTCCACGGTTTCCACCGCTCCCTGTCAGAACGCTTCCCTTACGCGATCTACTATTTGGTTTCTGGAGAGCTTGTAGACGTCGTCGCAATCTTGGATTGTCGCTGCGATCCAGCGACGATCGATTCTCGACTCGGACGAACCATGCGATGAACGTGCGGACTGGAAATGGTTTGATGACGAGCGGGGGTAGATCCCGCCTGAGTAACTCCTAGCCAGAGGCTCAGTATCGAGTGTTGCAGCGTTGATATAAGGCGACCAGCCGAAGTTCAACGTTGAAGCGTACACAGAAAGGTAGTGAGGATGAAAGGTAGGGACTGGCTGTCCCGCCCT
>JANSWS010000119.1 GCA_024743355.1 bacterium | reverse complement strand
GGACCAGATTGACACAGCAGCTGGTTCCAGCCTCAAGACCCTACTTGCACAGGTTCCCTGGTTAACTACCACGACTGGGGTCGCAGTCAGCGCCAAGCGGGTCATTGTCGATGATTCGCTAGTGGGCCACATCGCCAAGCTTGGGGCAGCGGGATCCACTTTGGTGCATCAGACTGAGCTTCTCTCACAATTGAGGACTCATCGAAATTGGGGACGTGTCCAGGTTGAGCTTTGCCCCTCAAAGGTCGCTCTTTGCAAAACAATTGGCGAGTGCTTGAAAGACTTACCCAGCTATCATGTCGGAGCAGGCACGTGGCAAGACGGCCTCCTCGAGCATTTACTAGAGCTATTCACGGATTCAGAAGACATTCTGCCTGCCGTCGGACTGATACAGGCTTTGCGCGAATTGCCAGGCATTGGGCTTCCACAGCTGGAACAATCGCTATTGCCCGAAATCGGAAAGCGAATCGACATTAATCGTTCCGTCCACGTGCTAAAGCATATTCAAGCAAGACATGAAATAGCCACATCAGGCCAGAAAAAGAGTTTCCTCAGAATTTTCAATGCCTATCTTGATGAGGCGTTGACGCAAAACGGCTTTGCCGAGCGACTCGATGAGATTAGCCTGCTGAACAAAATTGGAGAATGGCGCCAGGCATCCCGGTTGGCGATCGAGGGCCACAACATAGCTCCCACGAGCCTGGTCAACGAAACTCAGCTGGAAATACTCAGGAAACATCGACTAAGAGCCAGCGATGCTGCAGAACCCCAAGCTCGCGATAGCATGCTGAGTGGAGACGGTTTCGATGAGTCGCAAATTGGAGTCGGTGTTCGTGCGCTAGAGGAGTATCTGAAGCAATGGCGAACCGATGAGATTCCCGGCGACGCCGTTGCCTCGTTGATTGCGATGCTCGGCGCGAGAGATGGGCTGAAGGAGATGTACGACCGATTTAAGGACGGGCGTGATTGGCAAGCCACACGGAACCTCTTGATAGGCCCGCAAAACAGCCAATTGCGGTTCGACTCTTACCGTTTTTGGGTCAGCGAAGCTGAGCCTCGTAAAGTCGATGCTGTAAATATCCGCGGTAATCGCTTTCAGGCCGATGTCGCGGCTGAAATCACAAGTCTGTTTGATGGATTCGGGGATGGTCGCTTTATCCAGTACATACCCTTACCCCGTAATGAGAAGTGTTTTCACATTCGGCTTCGCAAGATAGACGCTGACGGCCTTAGCCAAAGCCAACGACTCGAAGTACTCCGCAACACCATCATCGCTGTCCGCAACGGTATCTATCAAATCTCTGGCGGAGAGATTGACGAGGAATGGGAGAAGATTACTAACGTCAATCAGCTCGATATCGACATTGCACAACAGCTGATTCTTGATTCTAGCGCAATGCTATTGGAGACACAGCTGGCCGGGAATCTGCCGGGCGTACTGAAAGAAATCTTTGGAGACCTACACTCGGTTCGGCAACGGGAAAAGGTTTCGGAGCAAGGTGAGTGCTCTCAGGGCGAGTTGGAGTCGATTAGAAAAGACAAGCGAAGAATCTTTGAACGGCTACGCAAAAGTCTATGCGAGAACGAGGAGGTCAAGCGGCACCTTATCCAAATGATTCGGTCGCGATTGGAATCGCAGAGCTACGATCAGACATCGATCCCCTTTGAGCTGTTTCAGAACGCCGATGATGCAGTTGTTGAGCTGGCAAGCCTCGCGACGTGCAGTGACGAACTTGAAAGGATGCGCCCGGGCTCATTGCGTGACCAGTTCTTGATCGAGTTCGAGCGTATTGGGAATACCTCAATCCTCCGCTTTCTGCATTGGGGACGAGGCATCAATCAGTACCGAGGTATCTCCAGGGAGAATCAAGATTTCAGCCGAGATATGGAACGTATGCTGGTCCTGCAGGGATCCGGCAAACATGGTGAAGGGATTAATAAACGAACCGGTGGCTTCGGTTTGGGCTTCAAAAGCGTCCTGTTCGTATGCGACGAACCGGTCGTATTCAGTGGAGCTCGCAGTCGTTTTCGCGTTCTGGCAGGTGTTTACCCTGCATCACTTTCGAACGGAAACGACAGAAAGGACGAGGAACGTCTCAAAAAATGTTTGGAGGAGCTTGGCGATCACAATCACAAGGGAACAGTGGTCGAATTGCGGCTTCAAGAAGAGGTTGACGCTGAAACCCTTTTGAACAGGTTCCGAGCTTGTGCAGGGTACCTGGTGGTCTTCTCACGAGCGATTCATAAATGCGATGTTGGCGGCCTCGACTCGAAACCCACTTCTTTTACTTGGTATCCCCAAAACGTCCTAGAAAACATCTGTGTGGGTGAACTGAATGGGCCGAAGGGGAAGCATCGTGCATTGGTCGTTACATCTGCGGACTCCTCAGATTCCGTGCTTGTTCCGCTGGATAAGATGGGAGTGAATCCGAGCCTCACGGCTGCTGCCCCTGAGATCTGGGTAACGACACCAACGGGTCATGAGGGGCGAAGCGGAATACTTGTGAACGGAGCGTTTGACGTTAATCCGGGTAGGACCCAGCTACGCGACACAACGCAAAATGCGCAGCGTGCAAACAGCATTGGCATTTCTTTCGGTGATGCACTGTGCCGCTTATTCGAATTCGCGAGCAACGACTGGAATAGCTGCCGCCATTCTTTGGGATGCCCTGATATTACTCCGAACCAGTTCTGGTCTTCGTTGTGGAGTGCTGTGACCAAAGCGATAAGCTCAAACACCACTGACCCTGCCAAACGAGTCGTCCAGAGAGTCTTGTTTGGAAGTGAGCATTGCGGAGTCCTGAAACTGATCAGCAGCCATCCGGCGCTTCCCACTGGTTTAAACGGCGATTACGAAGCACTGGCGAAGTTGAAAGATTGCCGATGGAGGCTGGATGGAATCCTCGCTAGGGAAGCCATTTGGGAGCGCATTAGTCAACTTGAAAGAGTTCGAGCGCATTTCGTGCCAGGGACTGTTCTTTCTGAGAAGACCAGTAGGGAGTTGCAAGGCATTAGCCAGGAGCTTTACCGTGCCCTTAATCCGTTAACTCTTGGTACCATTCTTGGCAAACTACTCGACAACAGAACCGCCGTGCCCCCAGATCTAGCAAACGAGCTTTCATGTTTGGTCAATAAGACAGTATCGGAAGAAATGGAGGGAATTGAATCACTTAGGCCTGAACTTGAAGAACTCAGGGAAGCACTTTCCCAGCTGATGTTCCAAAACAAAGATGGCGATTGGTCGCGTTCCCAGCAACTGCTCAGTGATCGAGAGCATGAACAAATTCGCCAGGACGAGCACAAGCGTGCAGCTTTTGCTCCAACGGCAAACCTGCTCAGTGAGAGTTACTCTGATGATGCTATTGACTTCTTTGCGGTGTGCCGCGGAGAAATGCATGCTCCAGCAAGCACGCTGGCATCATGGCTTGCTGGGGCTTCATCACCTGCCGAACAGGCCGCGGGGATGGCATACCTCTGCACCGGCGAACTATGCTCATCCCTGCAAAATGCAATCCGAGGGGATGCTGAGATACTGCAAGGCACCTGGCTGAAAGACCAGAGAAAGGTAGAGACGGCTTCTGAACATCTTGAATCGCATTACCGCGGCTTTATCAGCTATCTACTTGGGTTTACCCAATACGTCCCCACCATGGATCGTCCTTCTGTGGGGAAAATCAATGACATCAAGGAGACTTTGAACGCAATCTACGATTGGTGGACTGAAAACAGACGCGAGATTCTCAGAACTCATGATGACGCCATTTACGCTTCCGGTGGGCCGCCAAACTTAAGTTTTTCATTAAGCGAATTTGCTGCGGATCTTGAGGCAAAGAAGGATTGGCTGAAACTTTTTCTCCGTGGTGCCATGTTTCGCATTGGTCGCTTGACACCGCACCAGGCGAAGCAGTTTCTGCGGGAATTCGAGGACCGAGGATGGCTTGCGCAGATGGCCGACAATGACACACCGAGCGAATGGTTTCGGATTCTGGACGACTATCTAGAGCAAGAATCTCAGCGGTCAATCTACTACCATTATATGAATCAGTTTCTAGCGTACTATCAATTGGCCCGCTGGTTGCCGAAGTACGTGCGGGCCTTTGAAGCGGTAACAAGGCCAGGCGTAAGTCTCAACAATCTACAGCTGATAACGGAAATCACTGATCTCCGGACAAGTCATATTTTCGAAGGCGCCTCAGGCTTTGACGCACCACCGTGTTACGTGACGATGGGCAAAGGATCGCACTTCGTACTTCGCGAGGTGATACGGTCGCGAATCAAGAGTGCGATCGCTGATCAGAAGTCCTACAAAGTAAACACGCGACTTGCCCAGCAGGCCTTTGTGCCTTCATCAGCTGTGCTTCAGCTGCTCCAAGATATTACCGGGGACTACAGCTGGACGGAAAATTCGAGCTCCCGTGAAGCATACGTAGTTCAGTCCAAACGAATCTATCAACTGCTCGAAGAACATCTTGGCCAAGACCGTGCTACCTTCGACGGCAATTACGACATTCCCCTGCTTGCCCTGACGTGGAACAATTTCACCGAGGATTCTGAGGATCTCTTGGGCTTCAACTCAGAGAGCAACTCGGATCCTGAGGAGCTTGACTTCTTAACCGAATCGGATGAAGACGATGAGTAATCAATTAAACCGCGGGCAGCGAGTCCGCGTACCAGAGCACGGCTTGGGAGAGGTTCAAGCGGATCTAGGTGATACCGTCATAGTTCGGTTTGGCTCGGAAATCCATGAGTGTGTGCGCGATACCATTCACGTCGTTCAGGATGCACAACAAGCCTTTGCCAGCGGGACTGCACAGCCGCCATTGGAGGTTGTGGCACGTGTGCAGGCCGAATGCATCAATTCCATTAATTCGACATGGGGAATGTTTGCACGTAGCAAAATATCGTTACTACCACATCAACTGTGGGTTTGTAGGAAGGTGCTCGAAAGCTGGCCCGCGCGATGGCTGGTAGCTGATGACGTCGGACTTGGGAAAACGATTGAGGCGGGACTGATATTGTCGGCGTTGAAATCACGAGGGCTGCTTGAGCGGCTTTTGATACTTTGTCCAGCATCCCTCGTTGAGCAATGGCAGTACAGGCTCCGTACGATGTTCGATTTGCGAACGAGTATTTATTCACCGGATGCAGACGGCGATCGAACAGATTTCTGGAATACAAATCCGCGTGTAGTTGCGTCACTACATACGCTTCGCATCGACAATAACGGTCGCCAAAAACGGCTTCTGGAGTCCGAACCGTGGGATGTCGTACTGGTCGACGAGGCCCATCATCTGAATGCCGATGAACAGGCGGGGCCGACATTGGGTTTCAAATTGGTTCAGAAGTTGGAGAATGCCAACCGAGTCCGCTCAATGGTCTTCTTTTCTGGAACGCCGCACCGGGGAAAACCCTATGGCTTCTTTTCATTGCTGAGCTTGCTTCGGTCCGATGAGTTTGGTGCCAAAAAGCCGGTGAAGCAACAACTGGTTAAGCTGCCATCCATCATGATTCGCAATAACAAGCAGAATGTGACGGACTTACATGGCAAACAGTTGTTTCAGCCCCTCGTCGTTGAACCCAGGACCTACACCTACTCACAAGCTGAGGCCAGGTTTTACGACATGCTAACAGAGTTCATTGTTTCGGGTAAAGCGTACGCAAGTCGATTAGGAGGACGGGATGGCAGAGCCGTCATGCTGGTACTCATTTCTATGCAAAAGTTGGCATCTAGCTCCGTTGCAGCGATTCTGCGCGCGTTGAATGGACGATTAGCTCGAATCGATGCTGAAGCAGATTCGATCGAGAGCCAGAGACTTGCCAACCAACAAGAAGAATTCGAAGAAAATGGGGATTTGGACGACGCTGCTGAGATTGACGAACGTTTAGCTGAGATTCGGCTAAGACTAATGAAAGACGAAAAGGAATGGCTAACGAAGCTCATTGATGCTGCAAGAGAGGTCGAGGAAGAGACCAAGATACAGTCGATCGTTGCTGAAATCGAGAAGCTCGGCAAATCCGTTTTGTTATTCACAGAATACAAAGCTACGCAGTCACTCTTGCTATCCAAACTAATTGCTCGATTTGGAGCCGATGCGGTGAGCTTTATCAACGGAGATGAGGAAGCTCGCGAGGTTAGACTTCCAAATGGCACGGCAACTTCCCTTCGGGTTAGACGGACGGAAGCGGCTGATCAATTCAATGACGGTAAGGTTCGATTCCTCGTGTCTACCGAAGCAGCAGGTGAAGGAATTGACTTGCAAAAGAAGTGCCACACGCTGATTCATGTTGACTTGCCGTGGAATCCCATGCGTTTGCACCAGCGCGTTGGACGACTCAATCGCTATGGACAAACGGAGCGAGTTCAAGTGATTAGCTTCAGGAACCCCTCCACGGTCGAGAGTCGCATTTGGGAAAAATTGACGGAAAAGATCGAGCACATTAACAACGCGCTTCGACAAGCGATGGCAGATCCAGAAGACCTGTATCAGTTAGTCCTTGGCATGACGCCACCCAAAGTTTTTCGGGATGTATTTGCTTCTGGAGGCGAGGTGCCTGCCGAAAGGTTCGACGAATGGTTCAATCGCGAAACCGCGACTTTCGGGGACGCAGATGTCATCGACACTGTAAAGCAATTAGTCGGCAACTGTTCCCGTTTTGATTTTCAGCAAGTCTCGGAAAAGCTACCCAAGGTTGATCTGCCTGACCTCATCCCGTTCATGCAAAACATCCTTGTTTGCAATAGGCGACAACCGCGTCTTGCCGATGGTGAACTTAGCTTCAAAACGCCTGACTCCTGGATGACCGACATTCGAGTATTACCCGATTATGAGCACATGGTATTTGACCGTGACCAACAGGACGGCAAATCGTTGGAAAAGCTTCTTGGCGTTGGTCATGTGCTTGTAGATGAAGCTTTAAAGCAAGCCCGAGACTTGGAGGCTTCCACGACAGCGCTCCCAAGCAATGTCATTGAATCTTCCGTAGCCGTATTTAAGGTTTTCGAAAGAGTCACGACCGATGCTCACCAAAAACATGAACTAATTTTCGGAGTCCAGATTCGAGAAGATGAGCCGATGCAGATACTTAAAGACTGGCAAGTGTTGAAATATTTTAGCGAAGCGTCAGCGCACAGTCTTAAGCAAATGACCCCAGAGCTCCCCCAAATGCCAGACCATTAACGAATGTCAGCTCAAAGAAGCCGCGGCTCTGGTTCTGCAGCACGCAGAATCCGGTGAAGAGAAGTTTACCAGACCGGACACATTGCTAGTCGCCCTTGTCCTCCAGGCTGACGACAAGTAGCCAAGTTTACGAAATTTGTTCGGGAGCACTTAAACGGCAGGAATACTCGGCGTTGCAATGGAAGTGCTTCGGTCGGCACTCAGCCCATCATTCTGCTTTGCCTCGACCTGCACCGTTCTATGCGCGCTAATCACGGTACACAGTCCCCTTTCATTGCCGAGATTTGTTGTTGAGAATGGAGCAACTGCTCTGCTAATGCGTGTCTCCCGCCAACGAAAGCTATCGACCTTTCGGAAGATATAGAAAGCAAAATCGAAATTCAATTCTATTCAGATGCCACGGACAATTTGATGACAGCTATTCAGCCGTAGATCGTCAACCCGGCAATTTGCAACTAGGAGATTAACAGTACCTTTTTGGAGTGATGCTCCGCAATCTTCTCCACATTCATCAATCGAATTTTCGATTGCGGCTATGAAAAGTTATTCTGCGGGTGCTAATCGCTGGTAGTTTCCAATTGCAAGTCCAGGGCTTGTCGCACTAGTCCCAAAGCGTACGGAATATCCTGCTCTGCCTTCAAATCGATTTGCACGTCGCCGTTTCCCCAGCGTCCCTTTCCGGTGACGTCCATTGCGAGTCTTTTCGGATCGCTCAGCTCGCTGAACTTCATGTTGAGGGTTAGCCGAAGGCTGTTCGCTTTGGGAATGATATCGACGAAATTGGTCTCCGCTCGATAGGCGACATAGAGCTTCATAAACTCCTCGGTGACATTTTCATCTAAAGCCAGAATCTCCCTTCTCAACAATTCGAAGAGTGGACGCATCTTTGCCCCTGATGAAATCTGCTTATGGTCTTCGACTGTGTAACTACTCACCTCCACGCTCGGCTTGGGACGATATTTATCCAAGATTGCCTCATCAAAGTTGGGATGCGTCCAAACCTCAAGCGCGGTTTTCGCAAGGCGATCGGCTCGAGCCGCGATTTGATCTTCATTCCAGGTCTCTAATTGCCCCAACCCTTGGTTGACTTGCAACGGAGAGAATTTGAAGCCACCTTCCATGTCCCTTTTCTCATCGAATGGTCGGTCGCTATACTCCGAGTTGTAGCCAGTGAGCGTCAAATTGCCCAATGTGTGCAACCATTTCTGCTGTATTTGTTGCCAATTGGGGCCTAACGCGGCCTGCCACTTCGAAGACAGTTTGGGATTTTGCGGAAGGATATGCTCAATTGTGAATTCATCCACGTAAACTCGCTCTTTCCGATCATGGTTTTCTAGTCGTCTCAACCAGTAACTGCGTCTTGGATAGTGATAAAGGTCCTTGATCTTCAATTCGCGTTCGAATTCTTCGTCGCTTGGAAAGCGACGATAGGAAGGCAGGAGCAGCAAGTGAGCTAGTACGCTCTCCGTGTAGTTCTCCTTTTTCAACGCTCTGTGAAACGTCGCAAAGGTTTTGTTCATGGAGTTCGTGGGTATGCTGCAGATGGCACGGCGGAATACGTAACTCTCAATAAGCCGCACTATGTGTTCGAATTCTTCGGCGGAAATTAGTTCCTGTTCATGATCGTGATATAGTTCAAGTAGCAGGGGATAGGCTACATTGGCTTTCAGCTCACGAACATCATTGAAGGCATCACGTAGTACTTGATGTGGTTCCTTGCCGAGTGCCATCCTGCAATAGTAAGTGGCATAGTTGTGAATATCTTGAACGAGTTCATCGACTCCAGCGGCAGAGACTTCCTTCCGGCGAAAGTGTTCCTTGAACGCCTCGTAGACATCTCCTTTCTTGGGGATCTCCCCAGTCTTCACCGTGAGATAATGCCGCATAAATGCGTCGAAGTGTTCCCCATAAGCTTCTTGTCCAAATGCAATTTCCATCGGCCGCCAATGATGCCTATATAGGTTGGCCTGGTGTTTGGGCTCCAGCCCCATCAGAACGAAATTGCGGATCAAGTCTGCTTGACTGAGTTCTTTACCGGTGGAATTCATGCTTTCGAAGATAAGCTGTGGATTGTCCTGCCCTCTGGTCAGCGAGACATCCACGACCATAAGCTTGGCCAACCCCTTACAAATCGCAGTAAGGTCGCTCAGAGCGGCGATTTTTCTTTCGAACAGCTCAAAGTTCTGTTCAATGCGGATGGACGCGTCCGCTGGCAAAGGGTTCTGTTCAACTAGAGCAATTAGACTTTCTTTGTCATTCTGAGTAAGGATCAATTTGAAGTGCAGGTCGCCCTCCTCAAGACTATTGAGAAGATAGTAGTGGCGCAGCTTCTTCGCCGAGAACCCTTCGAAAGGTTCACTTCCATTCAAACTCCGCGCCAAGGCTTCAAGTATCAATGAAACCGTTGTCAATCTTTGCTGACCGTCGATTACCAGGAGTGGTGACTGGCTGGATATCTGATAATCGTCCTGCTGAATGTAAACGACGGACCCCATGAAATGTGCTGGAATATCGTCTCGCTCGCCGGTTCTAAGAATATCATTCCAAAGCTGAAGACACTGCGGCTCAGTCCACGAGTAAGTCCTCTGATAGATTGGGATGATGAACTGCGGTGACTTCTTCAGCAGATCGAGAAGTTTGGCTTCAGTAGCTTTCATCTGGGTTGTTTGCAGAATTGCCTATTACATGGACGGAACGCCAAGATCGCCATTGCGAACCTGGAACCGAGTTCAGATTGGATATGAGAAAGCTGTATTCTAAGCAGCGATCGGCGAGGTGTCTTCCTGAGTTTTAGGGTCTAGCTAAAGATAGCTGCGAAGAAGAACGGATAGCCTTACTTGACATGCCAGAGCCGTACGAGATTGAGGGTTTTTGCCTGGCAGACGACCTGATAGAAAAGTGAAGCATATTGGTACAGCGTCATGAGTGATTGGCTTGAACAGCTATTTGGCTTCGCGGAAGAGTCCCCGGGGCAGGTCCGGTCCAAGCTTTCTTTAAAGGGCGACCGAATTCTCTCCCAAGTCAATGGACAATCATACGGATGCGGAAGCCTGGAGACGCCCAGTTTGGCTGAACTGCGGGAACGGGTTGAATCGGAGGGGATAAAGTCGGGAAGGCTGCAACTGTCTGAGGTAGTCGGGAACGCACAACATCTACATCAGCGGCCAGAGAATGCTTGCGCCACGTTTCAAGTGGCTTCGCAATTCAATCTTCTCGAGATGGTCTCGCCCGATGTCACGCCGGATGAAGGTGTTGGCATCTACGAACGCGATTTTACGCAGGGACCAGCTTGTGCGATCGCCTGCGGTGCAGGGACAGTCTTTCGCAACTACTTCATCGAAATCCACGGTCAACTTGGCCAGACGGCCGACCGGCAAATTGATTGCCTGGCAGACATGGGAAATGCTCTGGGTAATGAGGGCGAAAAACTGTGGCGAATGCGAAACGGTTACGCCTTGCCGTCGCGTGAAGGGCTGGAGGCTGTGGCTGCCACGCTGTCCGCGATGTCGGAATCTGAGTTGGATGCGATTCGAGCCAAGTTGCGAGTGGGGGTGCACTCTGGTGTTCAAGTAACACTCGATGGCTGTGAACATGCAGTCACCCAGGTCTATGGCTCCGCGCTGCCAGTGGCCTACAGTTCCCTTGCCTCGGCGCTTTGGGAATCTTTCGCACAATTGATCCTCTACGCCGCTTATGAGGTGACTTTTTGCGCGGCGGCAGCCAATGCGGCTCGCACTGGCAATAATCGACTCTTTCTGACTTTGCTGGGTGGCGGCGCCTTCGGCAATGAGGAGTCCTGGATCATCTCGGCCATCCGCCGATCTATCGACAAGTTTCGGCATGTCGACCTTGATGTCCGCGTTGTGAGTTTTCGGAATTCCAACCCGATCGTCCAGACGCTTATCGAATCAATCAAATGAGATTTAGGTAAAATCCGTTTGATGGAGAGCAGCTCAGCTGTGGCAGTGGATGACCGACGGTCTTCACCTCGCGTCAAGTCCGTCGACGCGGATTGGACAATGATTCGCTTGATCCGTGTCCGATTCGATCGGCGTTGAGAACTTCTGGCTGATCAAGAGCAAGCGACCAAGGAGTGTTCCGCTACCGTTTGATGGACAGGCCCAAAGACACCTTGATGAAAAGAAAGTTCATGGCACCAGAGAGGACAATTGGCGGAGTTGAAGTTCCTGCGTTTCTTTACGGAACGGCCTGGAAGGAAGCTGCTACTCAAGATCTGACTGAGCTAGCCATAGCCCAGGGATTTCGAGGTATCGACACGGCCAATCAGAGAAAACACTATGATGAAGCTTCCGTCGGTCGTGCGATTTCTGCTGCGATCGCCGGCGGCATCGTTAGTCGTGAAGAGCTATTTCTGCAGACCAAGTTTACGTTTCGGCAGGGGCAGGATCATCGACTGCCGTACGATCCAACAGCGCCGATAGCCAGACAAGTCGAAGAGTCGTTTGCCAGTTCGTTGGAACACTTGGGCGTTGAACACATCGACTCGTACATTTTGCACGGTCCGAGTCGTTCCGTGGGACTTGGCGTCGAGGATTGGGCAGCCTGGCAGGCCATGGAGCAGATCCACCAGAACGGCCGCGCGCGTTTGCTTGGAGTCAGCAATATCTCCTTGGATCAGCTCGAATTGTTGTGCAAAGAATCCAAAATTGGACCGCACTTCGTTCAAAACAGATGCTTTGCCGTGAATGGGTGGGATCGAGCCGTTCGACAATTCTGCCAAGAGAATGGGATCGTCTACCAAGGATTCTCCTTGCTGACCGCGAATCGTGGAGTGGTCACCAGTAAGCAGGTGACAACGCTTGCCCAACGTCATGGGCGATCACCGGAACAAATCATTTTTCGATTTGCTATGGCTGTGGGGATGATCCCACTGACCGGTACCACGAACGCTCAACATATGCAGGACGACTTGACCGCATTTGACTTAATGTTGCAACCGGACGAACTCGATTTCATCGATCGCATCGCAGAGTAAAGTGACCAGAATTCAAGGCTGAGATCGACGCGAAATTGAAAGCGGCGAATTCGCCGTTTTTGCCGCAAGGCACTCCAAACTACACGTGACCGCGATCGGCTATTGGCTGAGGGCTAAAGAAAAGCCAGACGAATGTCTGGCAGAGGAGTTTATGAGTTGGTTATCGCCGCCGCGGATGCGGAAGCATCAACTCTGGCGAAAGGAAGCGGAGAAGAAGTTGGGTGAATCGACCCCATGCAAACATAATGCGGCTGGCCGGCGTGGCCGCTTTGATAACTGCCGTGGTCAATTCCTTGCGCGAACAACAGTTTGCTACCCCATGTGTTGACTGAGGGACCAGCTGAGAAATGAAGCTCGTGCAACCCAAGTTGCAAAGCCCGCTGTAGGTATTCGGCTTTCAGCTTTAATCTCAGGCCAGAACATCCCTGAGTTCCAGAAGCCGCCTGGCAATGGGAATCCGTCAGTTGGACTTCAACACGCGGGGCCTCATTGCTCATGTGCCCGTGGCAGCTTGCCGTGATCCCACGCTCCCCGACGTCCACCGAGATGTAGCCATCGGCTGATCGTCGACCGCCGTCAATCAGATCCTGAAGACGGAGCGCATCGACTTCGGCCAGGGAAATCGTCATGGCGTACTGCTCGGCCAGATGTAGACTAGCGGACAGATCGGGAAACTGCAGATCGTTTTGAATCCGCACGTCGATCGACCAAAGCTGAAGTCCAGCCGATGCACGCAGCGAAAGCCAATCTCGCGATCGCCCTACCGAGATTGCCGTGCAGCGACTCAGTTCGTGGAAGCGAGCCAAATGCTCGGCTGGAATCAAGACCGCGTCTACGGGCAGAGCAAAGCCGGAATGCCGGTAGGCTTGGCGTCCGTCCGTGGCAACGATGTCGCCACCGCTACCTCGCAGAAGAAGACAGCGTATGGATTCCCGAGTTGCCTGCGGATCACAAATCTGCGCTGCCTCCAGCAGAGCTTTGCCCAAGCTCCGGTCATTGCTGATCAGCCATTCAGGCTCAGCCACTTCAGCGACTGCCGGCGAGGATTCATACAGGTCGCTGCGAACGACGCCGCGTGAGCGGGTGTCGACCCGCACGCGATGCCCCTCGTCGAGGAAACACAGCCTGCCACAGACGGACCGGGCCGCCCTACGCAGATCGGAAAAGGGCATCGATATGCTGCCTTGCGACTCGATGCTGGCCATACGCACGGAAACCACACAATTTGCGTCCGCCATCCGAAGCGTCGTACCATCCTGATCACTCTCAATGGTGACAGACTGGTAACTCTGGCGAGGCAGATTCAACAGGCCTCGCAACCTTCTGAGCGCCTGCAGCAGAGTTTTGCAATGCAAATGGATCATGACATCAATCCTCAACTTTCTTTCGATTTCAAAAGGGTAAGTAGAAAAAAGGAAATCCCAGCCTGGCCGCCGGCCAAACACGGTTCGGCGCGGCCCGACTGGAGAAAAGATCGCGACGGAAAGGTATCAATCGCTTGGCTTTGGGCGGCTGGCAAGCCAGGCTTCGAGCCAGGCCCGCTCCGCCTCGAGAGCCTGACTGCGTCTCGGATAGGGACCCAGGACCGGTCCGCAGACGGGTGCCAGGTCGGCCGCCCACTGACCCTCTTGAGTCGGCTCGACGTGAGAAGCACGACGAATTTGGCAGGGGCCGAGTGCTTGCAGATCGAGCGACTCGTCGTACACGGCCTGACAGTCGCCTCGACGCGAGATAATGAGCTTCATGGCTGGTCTTAACCTCGCAGAATCCGCCGGCGGGGACGATCGACCATCAGCCCGTCGAGTACGCTCTGAACGCCAGCCAGCTGAGAAGCAACCTGCTGACGCAGACTATCATCGCGGCGCAAGTTCGAAGGACGCACTCCCGCGACAATGCTGCGTGCGCGCTCTACCAGCGTGTCGAGTTCGTCACTGGAAGAGATGTTCAGCCGTTGGAAGCGCTCGAAGAAATCGTGCAAATTGTCCACGGCGGAGTCACGGAAGATCTTGGGCTTGCCGTCCTCCGAGCCTGCCAGCCGTTCCCCCAAGTGCGAGACCAGCCCTGAAAGCTCATCCAGGAAAGCCTGCTCGGCCAGCTGCACGGCTTCGGAGAAGCGACTTCGCATCCGCTCGCACTCCTGCTCGAACAGGGCCGGCTGCAAGCGGCGGAGGTAGTCCGGTGGCTCGACGTTGGGGAAATCCCAGCTCACGTCGAACAGACCATGAAAGCTGGCCGGATAGTCCCCCTCGCAATACAAGCTTCCAAGACGCTCTTGAGCCAATTGCTTGATTTCGCCATGGCAGGACTGGAGCGTCTCCACGGCTGCTTCCAGCTGACGCTGATAGCAGTCCATCTGCTCGTTGAGTTGCTCGAGTTCCGACTGCCTTACCAGCCGAATCCCGGGCTCGGGAAAGGGAAGACTATGGCTCTTCCAATATTCGGTCACCTCGCGTTTGAGCTGATTGACCGCTTGCACGGCGGGGTGCCTGGTATCGATCAGCTTCTTGCCGGCAGAGATGAACTTGCCCTCGGCGCCAAACTGGTTGGCTGTCTGCTGACGTTGTTCCGCAGACAGGCTTTTGCTGGTGCCGAACCAGGTAAAAGACACTCGCATGGCCGAGAATCGGTAGCGCAGCCGGTCCGCGGCAGTCTCCACGGAGTGCGAGGTGGGAATGGTAGAGATAGACGACATGGCGTCTCCTTTCCTAAAGGGATGGACAATGGAAAAACAAAGCAGAAACAAAGAACGCCGCGACCCTCGCACAGGAGAATCGCGGCGTTGGTGGTGAGTTCAGCAGGGCAGCTAGAATCGCTACTTGCTACGCTCCTTGCTGGTTGAATGCCCCAGGCGAGGCAGCTCACGCTCTTGGATGAGCGTCTCGACCAGATAGGCACTGACGACTTCATGCTCAGCTTGCGGATGGCCAGGCCACAGCAAGAAGGCCACGACCAGCAACGGCAGCAAACAGATGAACAGCAATCCGAGCTGCTCCACTGCGGCTGCCAGCACTGGTGTGATGTAGCGCCGCTGCGCCAAGGCCCTGCGATCCGCCTCGAGCTGATCTTGTTGTTGATGGATGCGAGCGACCTCCGTTTGCCGGTCGCCATACAGAGCCAGCCAGGCTTCCCGCGATTGAGCGTCGTGCTCGACCAATTCGCGACTGGCCGCCGTACTCTGGGCGGACATACTGAGTAATTCATCAACCTGCCGCGGGCTAAGCGCAGGTTGCGGCGTATGACAGCCGAGGCTACATAGCGCCAGTGCCGATAGCCCTATCCAGCTTGCGTTGCTTGCCGGAATCCATTTTCTAGCCTTCCGAGTCATGGTGGACTCCTTTCTTCAGCAGTCGAACAAGCACGTCTTGGAGCCCTTTACGATGCCGGCGTTCATGGAGCACCAGCCAGCTGCTAGCGGCCAGGGCACAGGCCAGCAGCAGAGTGATCACAATCCAAGTCATCAAAGCAAAATCCTTTCCTAAGCTTGAAAAACGAAACAGGCCCGAACACTCCATGGAGCGTCGGGCCTGTGTGTGAGCGTACTGGGCACGAGCGACTTGCGATTCGCCGTCGCCTTCTATCCTCAGTTGTCCGAGGGGCGCAAAGTGACACCGCGTTTGGGGCGTCGTCCTGCCGCGCTTTTCGACTCTGCTGAGCGAAAGACGCCTTGTCGGCTGGCATCCAGGCAGCGTCCGTTGGCCCAACTCCGCAAGCGGCCAATGTCCTCGGCGGCCGTCACACCGACGGGCACGATATAGCGGGAAGCCTCTTCCAGACTGACACCTAGCAGACAAGCAAGCCGACAGCAGGCTTTGATCTCGGCTCCCGTCCATTGCTCGTCCGCGGGCAAGGACTGGTCGGTTTCGATCGCGTAATGCTGCCGGTACAGGCGCCAGATTGCGTCCTTCTCTTCCCGGGATGGCAAGTCCAGGAACATGATGGCGTCGAAGCGTTCAGCCCGACTGAACTCCGGTGGCAGTTGCTGGATGTTGTTGCAAGTAACTACCACGTACACATCGCTGCTGTGATCGTTCAGCCAAGTCAGCAGCGTTCCAAACAGCCGGCTGCTGACTCCGCTATCACCGCGACCGCCTGAGGCTACACCCGAAAGGGCCTTCTCGACTTCGTCGATGAATAAGATGGCCGGAGCCATGGCATCGGCCGTTTGCAGGGCGGATCGGATGTTGGCTTCGGTCTGCCCCACCAGGGATCCCATCAACTGGCCGACATCCAGTGCCAGCACAGGCCGATCGGACTCCTTGCCCAGGGCCTTGGCGAAGGCGCTCTTGCCCGTGCCCGGAACGCCCAGCAGCATCACGCCTCGTGGCCTGGCTTTTCCATGTGCTTGTCGTCGCAGCGAATGCGAGCAGAACTGTTTGAGGTTGGCCAGTCCACCGAGTGCATCGAATCCGAATTCGGGACGATGCAGTTGCAGCACACCGGACTTTTCAAGCCAGCGTGACTTGAGCTGCCAGATCTCTTGGCTGGTCAGCCGTCCGTGACGCACCAGCGACAGACTGAAGGCCGACTCGGCTTCCAGACGCGTCAGTCCAATTGCCGCGTCTAATAGCGTCACCTTTTCCGATTCGGAGTACTGATCATCCTCCAGCAGCGAATCGGCAATCTGCCACAGCTGCTCTCGGTCAGGCAACGCATGCGTCAGCACAGCGAACTGACGTTCCAGTTCTCTGGGCAGTTTGACCAGCGGTGCCAGTATGACCACATGCCGACCAAATTGCTTTCCCAACTGCAGCTGAGTCAGCATCGCCTGGCAGATCTCTGGAGAATCCAAGAATCGGTGGAAGTTCTCCAGGATGAGCACGGTCGACGCGTCGCCTTCGATGGCTTGCAGAGAACGCAAGGCTGACAGCGGATCGAGGGCCGAATCGGCGGAAGCTTCACTGCTGCCCAGGGAACGCAGGCCCGAATCCAAGTTCCACACCAGGATTCGCAATCCCTGTTCGGCTCCCAGTGCGGCCAATTCCAGGATGGCCTCGCTGGCCTCGTGGGTTTCGACCCAAATACCTGAGAAGCCTGCGCGAATCAGCTCCCAGACTTCATCGCCCAGTGCACGTGGCATACGTTGCTCACCTGAATGGCGGTCTTCTGTGGAAATTACGGACACGTTGAATCTCCCTGTTGAATATGCGCTGGATTCTTTGCGACGGTTGCGTTGAAGAATTCCGCGGTGAGTTGTTCGGATTGACGGCTGCCCAGAGACCTTTCGAGGAATTCACTGGCCTGCCGGCATTGGCTACCCGTGAAGCCTTCGGTGCGGACTTCCGTGCTGCCATCAGGGGAAACTTTGATGATGAAACGTTGACTCAATTGATGGACTCCTTGATTCTCAAGTTGAAACTTGTACCGTCAGCTCTACCGAGCCGTCGGCGAGTTGCTTTTCCGTAACGAAACGACCTTGGCGTCGTGCCTCGATCTTGGTCTTCTCGATCGCATAGCTCTGCTTCAAACGATCGAGTTGCAGGGTATCTCCCCAGCGCCCTTCGTAGTTGTCGTAGCACAACTCGCCGCTCTGCAGGTTGCACACGATTGGATACCGCCAGCCAGGTGCCTCGACACCAAGCCCTTCAACCTGGGACGAGAACAGCTGGTGTTTTCCCATTACGGGTTGGGGCCAATGCAATCGCGAGCAGGCAGATTTCACTGCCAGTTCGTCTCGGATTTCGGTTCGGATGGACACAATGTGACTCATGGAAAACTCCTCAAAGAGAAAGGAAAAGTCCCCGCGCAGCTTGTGCGGGGAATACTAAGAAACGCGGCGAACAACGCTGCTACAGCGACCGAAACAAAACTGGTCGACAAGAAGAGACAGCCAGCTCAAGAGGGCCAATCTGTGGAGAAATCGGGCCCAATTCCTGGCTTCTAGTAGCTAGTCGCCGCGGTTCACTGGATATAGCTCGATTTCGAGCTCAATTAAGCTCTGATGCAAGTCACCAGAAAGACTATCGACGTTCCATTAGGCGACCGAGCATCAAGCAGCGAATTCGCCGCTAACAACGCAGTTTTCGGGCCGCATGGTGTTTGGAAACGAAGGGGTCTCAGCCAGTCTGCAAACTTACCAGTGGCAATCATCGTTACACGGCATCGATCTCTTATCTACCCCGAATCCCAGCCTTCGATGCAGGGGCGACTATGCGAAATTCGGAGTCGGTGGACGATAGTGAGACAAGTCGATCGAGCGAAACCACTCAATGGTCGACTCCAAGCCATCCCGCAGATTTACTTTTGGCTGCCATCCCAGGTTCTCTATAGCAAGCGATATATCGGGACGGCGTCGG
>JANSWS010000146.1 GCA_024743355.1 bacterium | reverse complement strand
GTCCGGGTGCAACTTCGGTAATTGGCAATATCTTCATGCCCTGTTTCTCATATTCACTGACAATGACATTCAGCAGCGTGTCGTCGCGACCATCGCGTTTACGCAGCAGGAAGATGTCATAGAAAAGTCGACAACACGTAAAATCCGGCAGATGATCAATCCATCCTCTGCCGTGATGCAGGATCCGACTCTTGAAAATTTTTCCGGCCATGACGACTTGCTTCACGTCGGCCTGTGAGAAGAACTTCAAATGCGAGCCTAGCTTTAGCACGCCTTTCCATTCGAAGGCATCGGCAACGTGCTCCAATCGCGGATCCGCGTGCCCTTGGATGGCCACGACACACACCGGGCGTCCGGTGCTGCGAATCCTCTCGGCGACTTCCAGCGGAAAGTTACCCCAACCTGCAATTAGACCAACCGGTCCCGACTGTGCATCAAGTGTCACGTCTTGAGCTCCCGCAACTTGCTTAAGCAGCTCTCGATGAATTGGGCTCCGCCTGCAGGCGTGCCTCCAAAGCAGCCACTTGTTTCGCAAGATTCTTTAGATCTTGTCGCAACTGCGGAAGGCGACTGACCAGCGCGTGCTCATGCATCTTCTGTCGACTGGGCAGTGCAGGGCTGCCGAGCATCACTTGCCCCTCTTCTACGTCGCGCATGATACCGGACTGCGCACTGACAATCGATCGATCGTGCAGATGCACATGGTCGGCAACGCCCACCTGTCCCGCCAAGATGACCTGATTGCCGGTTGAAGAAGATCCGGCGATTCCCACCTGAGCGCAGACGAGATTGTGGGAACCAACATGGCAGTTGTGTGCAATGTGAACCAAATTATCAATCTTGGTTCCCACCCCAACCCGCGTCGCTCCGTAGGTGCCGCGATCAATGGCTGAGTTAGCACCGATTTCCACGTCATCTTCAATTTCCACCCAGCCCAGCTGCGAAGACTTGACGTGCTGGCCCGATTGCTGCCGATAGCCAAATCCATCTGCACCCAGCACGACGCCGGCGTGCAACACAACACGGTTGCCTACTTTGGTGTTGGGATACATGACCACGTTGGGATAAACCACGCAGTCATCTCCTATTTGGCAATCCTCCAGCAAGTGCACGCCAGGATAAATTTTGCAGCGTGCACCAACGCGAACTCCAGCCTGCATCGTAACTCCCGCCATGACCGTCGTCGACGCACCGATCTCAACGCTCGGATCAATGCGGGCCGTAGCGTCCACGCCACAATTGAAATCCAACCGAACGCCCCGCAGGTGACCAATGACCTTGGCGAATGCTACGTGCGTATCGTCGGCAATAAGCTGCGGAAGTTGGCAAGCATCGATGGCTGCAGGTACTACCACCGCCGACGCTTGCGACTCCAGAATCTGCAGGCGGCCTCTTTCAGATTCCATCTTTTTCGGAGAGTCCACCAAGGTAATGCATCCCGGTTCCGCATCGCGCAGCGGTAACGCCGAGGTGATCAGGGTTTGTGAGTCTCCAACAATTCGGCCACCAACCAGAGCGGCTAACTCAGAAAGCGTCGCAGGCATTGTCACGTCCGTGTGCGATGAGCAAGCGATAAAAGAGGCATTCCATACTTGGCTGAGCGTCAGGGATAGCATTTCGCTTGATTTTGGGCAACAGAGAATTGGTCGGTCAGGCTACGCTAGCACAACCGCCCCTGCAGCTTGGAGGCTGCGGCCTTGGAGCGTGGCCATCTTTTTGCTATGGAACACGCATGAGCGTCCACCTGCCAAAACCTAATTGCCCGCGCTTGACTGGGCTAATTTGCCTGCTGGCCTTGTGCGTGCCGGCATTCAGCGGGTGTGGACGATTGGCAACCGCAACCTCAATTGCCGCAAAGCCACGCGCGGTCGCCAGGAATCTGACAGACCGGAGAGAAGAAGATGCCACAGCGACATCGCGGGGAGTTACCGCCCGACTGATCGGACTGGGCAGTCGGGCTGTGGTACCACCGGCAGCCAGATTAGCCTGGAAAGCGTTACCGGAGCGGCAGCCTTCTCACCTGGGCTACTGGCGTCCCGATCTCGCGGTTCTGCCCTACGCGGAAATCCAAAGCGATCGAGTTCAACTCTACAACATTCGCGATTGCGAATACCGGACGGAAGAAGAATATGACGTCCGACACTTTGATCGCCAGATACTGCTGAACCAAGTCCGGAGCATCGACTTCATTGTTGTGCCATTCAAAGAAACGCCGGCGATCGCCCATACGATGCTCAGCTTCGGATTGGCGGACGGCGAGCACATCGTATTCTCGGTAGAGGCGAGGCTGGAACAGGGCGAAAACTACGCGGCCATACCGGGGGCCACCAATCAATACGAATTGATGTGGGTTGTGGGAACCGAACGCGACTTGATCCGACTGCGGACGGATGTCCGCAACGTCGATGTCTATCTCTATCCGGTAAAGGCAACCCCAGAACAAGTTCAAAACGTCTTTCTGGCCTGCCTGGCTCGGGTCAACGAAATCCACCGCCAACCAGAGTTCTATGATTTGCTGACCAACAACTGCACGACCAATATTGTGGACATGGTGAACAGCCTCCGCCCGGGCTATATCCCCAAAGATCTCCGCGTCGTCCTGCCCGGACATTCGGATAAACTGGCTTACGATCTCGGGCTGCTGGCTGTCGACGGCCCCTTCCGGCAGATTAAAGCCGTCAGCAAAATCAACCTGACCGCCCAGCTGAATTCGGATGCGGCCAACTTTTCTCAAGCCATTCGCCAGCTTCGGTGACCTGCCGGCATTCCTGAACATGCTTGCCGGCCGATCCTTTCACCAGCGTCTATTCTTGAATTCGCAATCGAACACGATGATGACATCTGGGTTTAGAACCAGCTGATCAAGTCTCCGCTGCTATCGAACTCAAGCGGCCGCGGAGGTTGCATGACTTCCAATCCCTGCTGCTCAGCCGCTGGCCACAGGGCCTCGCTACATTCGATCTGCTCCAAATGCAGAGTATCCTGAATCCACATCGCCGTGACGTGCTCTGGCGATTTGTAACCAGATATCTTGCAAACCGTCGTCAGTGCTTCCCGGTCGGTTTCAAAGTCTATGGGAATCATCGCTCCCGTTACATGGCCTGCCGTAATGCAGTTCATGCGGGTCACCTGCGCATCCATGTCTTGGATTACTCGGCGATGACAAAGCTCGGCCAATCCGATCCCGCTGGCGTTGCCATGCGTGGCTTCCGTCAGACCACGGACGTAGATATGGTGAATGTCAGGCGAATCACCATCTATGGCTACGTGATCGTTTTTTTTTCTTCCTATGACATTGGTGTCCATGCCGGTTCCCGAAATGTTCTTACCGATCTGCTCAATCATCAATAGATCAGCTTGTTCGAAGGGCAACTTCGGCATCCACTGCTTTACCTGTCGCAGCAATTTGGGCTCCTCCGTTTCAATCAACTCCGGAGCAACTCCCTTGATATCAGCCGTTTCTTCATAGGCATTCTCGAGTATTGCCAAACCTGCCAGAATTCGACAGCGTGAAATCACCTCCTTGGCTACTGAGCGCACAATGCGGTCAAAAGAGTAATTTTGAATCACCTGATGGTAGACTTCTGCCCCGCGTTGTTTCCCCAGGCCGATCAGCATCATCTTCATTAACCCGCTTTCAATATCACCCGCAAAACGGGTGTGCGGTTTGACGCGGTTCACAACCAGCACCCAGTCCGCTTGCATGGCATGCTGGTCGAAATACACCGGAAAGCCCTCGGCTGCCTGGCAGACTTCCCGGACTTGCATGCTGCTACGGACCGGACATCCCATGCTGGCTTCGGTGATTCCCAGGCTTTCCAGAACCTGTGCCTGGCCTTCATCGGTAGCACCGCCATGACTTCCCATGGCAGGCACGATGAATGGCAGAGCGCCTTGGCCTTTCAAGAATTCAACACAGGCCTTCGTGATGGTCGCCACATTGGCGACCCCGCGGCTGCCAGCCGTAATGGCGACAGTCTTGCCTTGGATCGGCTGCTGACAGGCGACCGATAGCTCCTCGTGCACGCGAGCCACCAAGTCATCAATTCTAGGGCGGGCAAACTTTTGTCGTACTCGGAAAAAACGTGGCAGTTCGGATCCCGCATTCATCGACATACATTTCCCAATATCAGCCTTATCGTTGATCCAGTTCCCGCTCAAACTCACGCAGCTGAGCCACCATTAAACGCTCGTAGGGTGAAAGCTCGACAGCTCGACGCTGCACCCGCACAGCGTCTTCCACTCTACCAGCCGAGAAATAACATCGGCCAAGCGTATCCAAAAATGCTGGTTCATCCGGCATGAGCTCTAGCGATCGCTCGCTGAGCCGAATGGCCTCTTCCGCATCGGACTCACACTTGCCCAATAACCACGCCAATTGGTTGCAACTCTGCGCCAAATCGAACTCCAGTCTTCGTCGCTGGTCTCGGTCCTGGGCACGGGCCAGTCCCTCTTCGGCACGCACCACCAGCCTGCGAAACCGACCACGCATGTTTACAAAAGCGTCATCGTAAAACTCTCGGGCTTCGGCACTGCCAGAAACCCTTCGCATGGCAATCAAGATGTCGGGATTATCTGGCTGCTCCTGCAATGATTTGACCAGGCTTTCGTGAGCCGCCGCAGGTCGCTCCGCGTCTTCGTATGCCAATCCCTGGTAAAAATAGTAGGCACCCTTAACAGAACGATTTTCACTTTCGCGCATCAGTTGCTGGATAGACTGGGGCGATCGTTTCTCATTATCCTCTAACTCCTGCATCTGCCCCTGCTCGCTGGCTTCGATCTTCTGCACCAGTTTCTCAAGCACACCAGCGGCCTTGGCGTTCTCTCCGCCCAGCCAATAGAACTCGGCAAACTCCACTCGAATGATGGAATCAAATCTTTCAGCACCTTGCTCCAACGCACGAATATATTCACGTTCCGCCCAAGGAAACATTCCACGGCGATTGAGACGCAAAGCCTCATTGCGCCGATTGCTGGCAATCAGCTCCGCCATGCGAATATCGTTGTCACGTGAGAGTGCCTTGACGCGTTCCGGAGGCTCAGAAATCACGTTACTGGCGGCTAGAGCGGTACTTTCCGCAAGCACCGGGTTGCCGAGTTGCAGCTGTGCCTCAGCCAGAAAATATCCCAACTCTGCATTGCGGGTAAACAAATCGGGATTCAGCTCAGCGATTCGCGGCAATAGCTCAGGCAGTTTCCACTCATCGAGAACTTGCCCCGAATACTCCGCGATGCGTTTGGGGTCCTGATCGAGTAACTGCACGCTGGGAGCGACGACGTCCAATGCCGCATCACTACCGACTCGCAACTTGATCCATACCCCGCAGCGGGCGAAGAAATCCAAAACCAGTTGCGTGTCGCGTCCCCGATCGTCACTCCGTGGAAACGATAATTCCTGTTCGGCTAGTTGCTTCCACGCATCAACATCGGCACCTCGAGGATCTTCCAAATCACTCAGAGCCTGGCGAATCCACTGCAACGCAGGTCGATCTCCGACACCCAACGAAGCTTCAATGGACGCCAACAATTGGCTGCGGATCTCTACTGCCTCACTTAAGAAGGCGTACAGACCCAAAGCTGCTTCTTTGGAAACGCGTTCGTGGCGCTCGAACCTCGCCAAGCGGCAAAGTGCAAGTACGGCATCTTCCGTTGCCAATTCGGCCAGCATCTTGACGCGATCAATGCGGGCACTTTCGTCCAAGGCGTCGTACTCGTTCAAGATGCCCCGCACGTCAATCGAATCTGTTTCCAGAAACCAGATGACGTCCTGGCTTTGAATGAGATAAGCGGCCGCCTTCGCTACTTGAATATCCGGATGCTCGAGAGCTGCGGTTCGCAGTTGCTCGAAGGCAGCCAAACCAATTTCTTGCAGGGCCCACTCCGCACTGGCGCGGCGTTGAAAACTCGGGTCACCCAACCGTTCAATCAGTTCGGCGACCCGTTGTGTCAATTCACTTGACTGTAGATCGGAGGCCTGGGAAGACAGCGGCCCAACCGAGGACTGACAGTGTCCGGTTGCACACCAAACAAAGGCTACACACCAGACAAAAGGGGCACACAAGGAAAACGATGAAAAGAAGCAATACTGAACCAGCCGCCACCAAGGGACTTGCGACCTTCTCTTGCCCAAGACATCGTATTTCCTTGCACGCATCAACATCACCTATTTTGCGGCTAGTTGCTCTTCAATCAGGCCGACCAACTCGTCAGCGTCCGGAGCCGTTGCGGAGCTGAAGCGAGCCACCACCTTTCCGTCTTTTCCGATCAGAAATTTTTCAAAATTCCAACGGACCTTGCCGGTGCCAGCCGGCTTCGCCTCTTGCGCTGTCAGATACTTGTACAGATCGCAAGCTTCCTCGCCATTGACATCCACCTTTTCGAACATATCGAAAGTCACATCGTACTTGGATTTGCAAAACTCAGCGATCTCATTCGACGAGCCGGGTTCTTGCTTGCCGAACTGATTGCAGGGAATACCGATCACGACCAGCCCCTGGTCTTTGTACTTTTCATACAGCTCCTGAAGCCCCGCATATTGGGGTGTGTAGCCACATTTGCTGGCTACGTTAACGGCCAATACGACCTTTCCAGCGTATTTGCCGAGATCCACTTCCTCGCCCGACAGCGACTTCATCTTGAAACTGTACGCATTCAAATCTTTACCCTCTGGGCTAGCTTTATCATTGGCCACGCCCCACAACGCAGACACCCCGACCGAAAACACACAGGCTACGAGAGCACTCATTCCTGTTCGACTCATTTTGACCTCAGCCATCTATAATGCTTGGTGAACCGTCCACCACTTCGCCCCATGCGAAGCAGGAGCCGCATCAGAACCATCGAAGCTTTTTCTTTTGCCTTCGATGATCTACCCTGAACCGACTTTTTCCGTGCATTATAGTGATTCAACAAGCAACTTGCCGGGCTGGCCGAAAAACGGCGGGGGCGGCTGGTCATATTCTGCGCACAGAGCCCGTCTCAAACGCAAGCTCATTCTGCATGAATTTTACTTATGCGAGACTTAAATCCGGTTGATAACTATTTGCACGGTAGCTGGGAAGCATTGGGCAACGGGGCTCCGATGTTGGTTGCCCTGGCTCAGCTGTGTAGCGAAAATTGGGTCCGTCAACCTCCGCCGTTCAACGCCTCGCAATTGCAGGACTTAGAGCTGATGCGGGAACAGATCGGCCACTTGATGCCAGAAGCTCGTGCTATTCTCTATGCTGCCCGACAGCGGGGGATCATTGAAATTCGAGCGGTCAATTCAGCCTTCGACGCCGCGGCACGTCTTTTGGCTGTGTATGTGGAAGTCAGTGAGGAACAGACAATTGCCTTTCGCGATCCGACCAAACCGGCAGTAACGGTGCGTTTTCTGGATGGATTTCGAAACCTATGTACCCATGGACTGGTCATCCATCACATCTACGGTGACTTTTCGCTGGCTCCCAGAGCTCTTCAATTGGCCGAGCATTTGGAACGCGACGAGGTCGAGGAACTTCTGCAGATGGCTACTGAATTCGGACTACACGACTAATGCTTCGCAAACTTGCAATTGGACTGGCAGTACTATCGCTGATAGCTGGGGGCATGGTCTGGTACTCTTTTCGGGCTTCGCAAGCCGACTCACCGGAAAAGTCGAGCACGCTGGAAGTAACAGGCGTTTTGGGACCTCAACCCACTGCGCTCGCCCCGTCGCCGGATTCCGAGGCGCCGACCTTGGACGATGTGCTGGAGCTTGCAGAACAAGTCTTGCGAAACCTAAGGGAACATGTCTCGGACTACTCCGCCACGCTGGTCAAACGCGAACGCATTGGCGGAAAGCTGGGAGAAGAATCCCGCATGTTCATCAAGATTCGAAACTCAGACCAGACTGAGCAAAATAGTAGCGGCCTGTGTGTCTATCTCCGATTCGATTCGCCCGACTCCGTGGCCGGCCGTGAAGTCATCTGGAAAGAAGGAGAAAATCAAGGCAAATTGATCGCTCACGAGGTTGGATTCAAGAAGATGCTGGGGAGAATTCAACTCGATCCCAACGGCAGGCTGGCCATGCTGGGACAAAAATATCCGCTCACGGAAATCGGCCTCATACGTATGGCCGAGAAGTTGATTGAGAAGGGAGAACGCCCCGAACAACTGGCCAACGCCGTGATTACGATCAGCAATGGGCAGAAAGTAGGCGATTGCAAATGTGACCTGATCCAAGTTACCAATCCGGTTGACGACGGGCTGGCGGAATTTCATGTCGCTCAGATCTTTATCGATCCTCAACGCATGATCCCTCTGCGATATGCGGCGTACATGTGGCCCGAAAAAGATGGCCAAGAACCCAAGCTGGAAGAAGAATACACCTACCTGGACGTTAAACTGAACGTAGGTTTCGAGGATGCAGACTTCGATCCAGACAATCCCGAATACGACTACCCGTGATGTCATTGGATTCTGATTGACAAGTTCAGCCCATCCATACGCGGCACCGGCAAACGATCCGTGTCCAGGTCTGCCGACCGCAGATGGTTTCATTCCATAGCCGCAAACCAACAGGGAAGTGAGAACTGGCATGCATGCTCTGGCAGTGTTGCAACTCGATGCAGGCACCTTGGCCGCAAGCGAATCGATATCGCAGCAAGTTACTACCAGCGAATGGCTGGGCCCTCTAGCCCCCATTGCTCTGTCCCCGTTCTTTGGCTTGGCGTCCCTGTCTGGCATCGCTACCTACGGACCGGAGTGGCTGCAAGCACGAAGTAACCTGGTGGGCTCAACAAGCCCGCTGAACAGTCCGTTGCTATTCTGGACAATGGCCGGCTTGGCCTTGTTGACCAGCCTGCCTCGGCTTACGAAAGTCAGCAAACCGTTGGCATTGGCAGCGGAAAATCTGGAAACCTACTCTGCAATCATCATCTTGATAGCCATGCGTGTGCTGGCAGCTTCACCTTCGGAAGCCTCTGACGCCGATCCTGCGCAAGCGATGTCCATTCAGCTATCTTTGGTCGCGGGGTTAACTGGCATTCCTCAACAGCTCATCGGAGGATTGTTTTCGGCGATCAACGTCTTCGTCATCAATATCGTCAAACTGTTCTTCGAATTCCTGATCTGGCTCGTGCCCTTTCCTTCGATCGATGCTCTGCTAGAGGCGGCCAACAAGTCCGTGTGCGTGGCCTTGCTCAGTCTGTACCTATATAGTCCCACACTGGCCATGCTGCTGAATTTGGCATTGCTGGCCGTTTGTTTGACGGTTTTCGGCTGGTGCTATCGGAGGCTCAACTTCTACCGCGATCTTATTGCTGGACCGATATTGGCTTGGCTGGTACCAGCTTGGTTCGCTCAACGGGGCCAGAGTATCACCGTCTACTCGGAAGATGCCTTCGGCGGACTCCCCGCCTACACTCCCTTTCGTCTCAGCCGAACATCCGATGGACAATTCGAGCTCAGAGGCCGCTGGCTGTGGAAGTCCATTCGCAGCGTCTTATCCCAGCCGCCGCTACCTTTGGCAGGCTCGGTCCTGGGGCAAAACTTGCTACTCCGTAATGAAACGGGAGAATTCGAATTCAAACACCGCCACTGGACCGCTAAGGATGTCCCTTTGCTGCCCGCGCAAGACGCCGCTAGTCAAGTTGCACCTGCTTCCTCGCTGCCGTCGTAGTCCTGGCATGAAATGTCCAGCCTTCCTCTGAAATACGGTGCGGAATGCTCGGGGGCTCCGGAACGATCGGAATTTCCGTTATTTTTTCCTAAGTTGAGGCCAGCATTTTGAATTTACTCGGGTTTTCGACTTGCCAAACACTTTAAATTTGTTGGCCGGGAACGAATAATCAGGACAACCTGTGCCAACCCAATCATGCCACGGCCTCCTCGGACGCAGGTCACGAGGGACGCCCAATCAGCGATCGAGCCCAACATGGCAGGCAAGGCTGCAGAGCTAAGACACTATCCCAAAAAAATAGCCGCTTAAGCGTTTGCCGCGGTTGCCTGAGGTTTTGGGATAGATTCTAAGCCTGGAATCCGGCACCGTGGGAGACTGTGGGCCCGAGTGCAGTCCGCCCCTAATACAGCGAGTTTCACCAGCACAAATCCAAAGTATTTATGGCCGGATCTCTCATCACCTTAGAACGTTTCGCTCGATTCACTGGCCTTGCATTGCGGCCCAGTCTTTCGAAAGAGCATGTCCGCGTGAAACTCTCATGGTGCTTCTGCTGTTGGATAATGCTCTCCGCTCTCTCCTTCGGCCAACAGCCTGGCAACCAAGCCTCCTCCGTTCGCAGTTCGAAAAAGGTCGAGCTCTCGCCAGCCAACTCGATTGAGATACGCGGAACGGATGGTGACGCACAAGTCAAAGGCATGACCTATGTGGCACTGGCGCAAGGGCTCGAACGCGTCTTTCGTGGCTACGAACCGACGTCTCTGTTGGAACTGAAACAACTCCAAGCCCAGCAAGCGCAAGTCGCTGAAAAAATCGAGCAAGTCACCGTCAACATTCAGCAAGGAGCCGCTCAAGGCAGTGGCGTGATCATAACTCCCGACGGCTATGTATTGACGGCAGCCCACGTTGCCGGAGATAAGAATCGAGATGCTTGGCTGCTTCTGAGCGACGGCTCGCGAGTAAAGGCCAAGGCATTGGGAATGAACCGCAATAAGGATGCCGGGCTATTGAAGATTGTGGACGAGCGCTCGACGCCCTGGCCCCACGCAACCCTTGGCAAGTCGAAGGACCTGAACGTTGGTCAGTGGGTCATCGCTGCTGGGCATCCGGGGGGTTGGAAACCCGGTCGAGGCTCGGTCATTCGTGTAGGACGCATTCTAAAGATCCGCTCAGAAAACGGCGAAGACGGATTACCTTCACCCCACACGCTGTTTACAGATTGCGCCTTGATTGGCGGCGACAGCGGCGGTCCGTTATTCACACTGGAAGGAAAGCTGGTCGGCATCCATTCGCGCATCGGCGTGGACGTGGATGACAACATGCACGTTCCCATCGACGTCTTCGACGAAAGCTGGGACCGAATGGTGCAGAAAGAAGTTTGGGGCATGCTCCCTGGCTACCAACCGGTCATCGGTGTCCGGGGTCTGCGTAGCGACGAACGCCCTGTATTGGAATACGTGGAACCCGGTGGACCCGCGCATCGGGCGGGCATCAAGGCCGGCGATCTGGTGCTCAAATTTAATGACGTGCGGATTACAACTTTCGAGGAACTAAGACTGGGTGTCGAATCCAAGATGCCCGGAGATACGATTGTGCTTACCATCCAGCGTGAGGAACGCGTCTTGCGAATTCCCATCGTGGTGGGAGTCGCCAGCAATTGATTCAACACCGGAACTCGTACGCAAGCCAAAGCATTTGCCGGATCATCGGCAGTAGCCGTTTCAGGCATGGCAACGCCTCGGACGTCGTTGCCAACAGATCTGTGCGTGGCCCTTCGCTCCCCCGAAAGCCGGCCAGTTTTTTTGCTGGCATCTTGAATGGATCGAACTCCACTGGACAGGAGTTTTGACTACAATGGCTCGATAGTTCAACACTGAAGGAGTGGTGAGTACGGAGACTGCCACGATACACCCCTTTCCAAGAAGTGAAAGTGCATCGTGAAAATCAAGAACTCTGCATGGGCGAAAGCTTTGATTCCCGTGGGCTGCCTCCTAGCTTTAGCCTGCGGTGGCTGGCTCTTTCAACGACCTGCGGACGCAGGGAACGTTGAAGTCCAAGTGGCATCGGAAACCACCGGGCGCTTCGTCCAAGAGCCGCTGCAGCGGAGCAGCTTCAAGCCTGACTTTACCTCCCGGCGCAGTTCGTCTGGTGTGCTCTCAAGAAAACGCCTGAGCCCGCGTGTTCTGACCACGTTTAGCGAAGCCCTCGGCAATAATTGGAAAACAGCAGTTCGCGTGATGGCCGATGGCGAACAGGTCGCTCTGGGTATGATCGTAGATCCAAACGGTTGGATCATCACCAAAGCCAGCCAACTGCCTGCCACCTCGCGCGTGCTGTGCCGACTGTACGATTATCGCGAACTCTCGGCGGAAGTTGTCTCCCGCTTGTCCGATATGGACTTGGCTCTGCTGCGTGTTCCAGCGGAACATCTGCCCGTCGCCAGTTGGGCGGATAACATGCCCAGCAAAGGACATTGGGTGGCCACCGCTGATCTGAAGGATATTCCGAGCTCCGTTGGAGTCGTCAGTGCAGGCGTGCAACGCATTCGACCTCAGCGTTCGGTGCTGGGCGTGAGCCTGACGACCAGCTCAGACGGCGCGGCCATCTCCCACGTATTGCTCGGCACCGGGGCCTACGACGCGGGATTGCGCATCGGTGACAACATCTATGAAGTCAATGGCGTGGCAGTGAAATCCCACGCCGGATTTATCGACGTCATCAAATCAGCAAGCGGCGGTGATCTGGTTACTCTGAAAGTTAATCGAGCTGAGCGCGACCTTGAGGTCCAAGCGCGTTTGATGGACCTGACCGATGAATTGCTCGACGATACCGAGATGGAAGTCAATGGTCGCGTTAGCGCGCGGGCCACTGGCTTCGACCGCGTGTTTCCCCATGACACGGTGCTGCAACCCAATCAGTGCGGCGGTCCGCTGATGAATTTGGATGGCGAAGTCGTTGGCATTAACATCGCGCGGGCCGGACGTGTTACTTCCTACGCCTTGCCCTACGATGTGGTGCAACCCGTTGTGGAAAGTCTGATAGCCCAACAGAAGCGTGTTTCGCAAGCTACTGTCGAAGTTTCCAAAGAAGACAAAGTCATCCACTAGCATCCGCTTACCTAACCCGTCGAGGTTTTGCTTATCTTGCGGACGCTCGCCGCACAGGCAAATTGCCATTATGATACGGGCGTTTCTGTCGTTCCCTGTCTCTCTGGAAGCGAGTATCCCGTACAAATGCAGCCCCTGATCAGCTTGTCTAAACCGCTAATGCGGTGCTTTATCTTTAGCTACCTTTTTATGTTGCCCGCCATCGTGTTTGGGCAAGCGCCGAATTCCGCGACGGACTTGGTCGTGGAAGGAATCGTCAAGGATGTTTTCCGAAGCGATTCTCAGGTTTTGGTACAGATTTCGACGCGAAACGTTGCGTTGCCCAATGGGGCAATTCAGGCGGGAGCGGACTATCCGGCTCCCGGACAGAATGTCTATGTCCATGTGTCCGGCAGCCTGATGGCTGCCCGATTGCCAACTGCCGGCGCACAAGTTCGGGCGATGCTTACGCTGGGCCAAGATGGCCAGTGGCAAGCAAGTGGACAAGACTGGTATTCTCAGGATCCCACGGGCAGCCTGGCGGGTTCCAACAGCCCGCCCAGCGGAGGCGACCGGGCCGTATTAGGAGTTTCCACAGAGAAGGTATCCCTGGGCCGTCAGAATGGTCTGAAAATAATTCTGGTCGTGCCTGACAGCCCAGCAGCCCGCGCAGGGCTGGAACCGGGAGATGTCTTGGTGGCGGTAAATGGTGTTGCCTTGAACAGCGGCGAGCAACTGGCCGCGGCTTTCCAAAATGCGGGCCGACAACTTACCTTGACTGTCCGCAATGTGCGCGATGGTCGCGACGTGGATGTCCCGGTGGAAGGGCCGGAGGCAAGCGGAGCCATTCGGCCAGGTTCCGCTCAAATGACCAACAGGGCCCCACGGGCTTTGGGCGTGGAATCCGAAACAGCCTTCTTTAATGCCAGCCCCGTTCTGAAAGTGACGCAAGTTCAGCCTGGCAGCCCAGCAGCTCAGTCGGGAATTCGTGTTGGCATGCTCATCGTAAAAGCAGCGGGGCGACCCGTGGAGAAGCCTGAAGATCTAGAACGGTTGGTCCAGAGTTCACGTGGAAGACTAGAGCTCACGCTGGTAGATCCGAACGATCGCCAAGAGCAACGGGTACAGGTCGAACTGTAACCGTTCTGTTTTACTACAAAGCACGAACACAAAGAGCAAATGCCAACTGGCATTTGCTCTTCGTATATCTTCTCGCGACCCTGGGCGGCATCAGTAGATGCTGGGAGCACCGTAGTGCTTGTGAATCTGCTCGCGAACCTCGGGTGAAATTCTCAACGCCTGTGATAAATCCATCAGATATTTGGCTTCCTGCCCCGTATCCAAATTGATGGCCATCAAGGACATGGCATAAACCTGCTGCTCCATGCCCATAGGGACGCTGGCGGCAAAATCATTAAGATCCAGCGGCTTCTGGAACTCCTCGCGTAAGAATTGCACCGTTTCAGGTGAGTTGGATTGGAATTGCTTCAGTATGTTTTGCTGCTCTTCCGAGTCGATCTGGCCATCTGCTTTGGATGCGTTGATCATCGCCTTGACCAACACCAGTGCCTGATCATTCGCTCGCGTTGAGCTGGGTGCCGAGCCATAACCACCGATATGTGAGCTGGGCGTGGTCGGAGGCTGGGGATAAGACGATCCCGACGATGCTCCTCCCGCTCCAGTCCGCTGTCGATGACGATCATTGGAGACGTTGAGCAAGTCCTCTAGTTCTTTGGCCTGCCTTTCTAGATCAGTCTGACTGGGCGCGGATTTCGTCTTGGTCCTGCCGCCGAATATATCAGCCAAAATATCGCTGCCATTTTTGGAACTTTTGCTGCTTGGTCGACTGGATTTTTGCCCGAGCAGGCTGCCTAGAATATCAATTGCGTCCATTGGGTCCTCCGAGGGAATGTCGTAAGTCCCAAATATGACACATCTTCCAAATTCTTTCCACAAGCCTTGCTGCTTTCAGCTTCCGCCGCGTCTGCAGAATCGAAGGTGCTCTCAGGATTATTGAATGGAACCCGAACAGCCGCAACTCTTTCCGCAGATCCATTCTGCCCCGTGATTGGCTTTCCTCAGCCGCTTGCCTTGCAACCCAAGCGGCCTTTTCTAGAAATTTTCTTTCGGCCTCGGCTGCCCCCGATTTTTGTCACAAATTCTCTGAGTCGGGATTCGAATCGTCTATAATTCGCATCTCCCGTCGACTGCCATTGGGCCGCTTGCGGGCGTTCTGAAATTGACTCGTTTCCCTGACCCGAAAACATCGAAGAACATGATGGCAAGAATAACTCTCGTTGTTTCTCTCGGCATCGTCTGGCTGACCACTCAAGCAAGCTTGGTGGCTGATAATTGGCCCCAATGGCGCGGTACTAGCGGAGACGGAATCTCCGTGGAGAAGTCGATTCCTACCTCATGGAGTACAACCGACAACGTTTCCTGGAGAGCGCCTCTGCCTGGACAGGGGGGCGCAACACCAGCCGTTTGGCAGGATCGAATTTTCGTCACCTCGGCCGCCGGGAATGACTTGGTCTTGATCTGTCTCCGCAGCCAAGATGGTCAGCAGCTGTGGCAACGCAAGGTCACCAGCGGTAATCAAGACGCTCGTGCTGGCGAGGGTAACTCCGCATCGCCTTCACCTTCAACCGACGGCAAGCATGTGTGGGTTTTCTTTTCGACCGGCATCTTGGCCTGCTATGACATCGATGGCAACGAGATATGGAAGTTCGATGTCGGCGATCGCTTCGGCAAGCTAGACATCCAGTTCGGTATGACTTCAACGCCGGTGCTGGATGGTGACTACTTGTACCTGCAACTGATCCACGGACGCATGGTGAGCGGGGACGATACGCGAACCGGAAAAGTGATCAAGCTGGATAAGCTGACGGGCGAGACGGTATGGGAACATGATCGCATTACCGACGTGGAATTTGAATGTAAACACTCCTATGCCTCTCCCTTCATCTACGACGATGGAAACCAACGCTTCCTGGTTGTACACGGCGCTGACTGCACGACCGGACATTCCCTGGAAACCGGAGACGAACTATGGAGGCTGGCTGGTTTAAACGGCCCCAGCGATATTAATTCGGGGCGATTTGACCGAACGTTTCGCTTTGTTGCCTCGCCGGCCACCTCGCCGGGATACATCATTATTCCCACGGCCAAAGCGGGACCAACCGTGGCACTGCAAGTGAATGCCGCGCTGAAGGGAGATGTAACCGAGAAACAGGCCCTCCGCAAATGGGTGCTGCCCAACACACCCGACGTGTCCATCCCACTGATTGTGGATGGGCTGGTCTACCTGCTGCATAAAGACGGCAAGCTGCAATGTGTGGACTTGGAATCCGGTGAAGAAGTTTATTTCGAACGCACCCACTCAACGCAGCACCGGGTTAGTCCGCTGTATGTCGACGGGCACATTTATTTCTGTGCCAAAGACGGCGTCTGCACGGTGGTGAAGGCTGGACGAGAATTCGAAGTGATCGCCTCGAATGACATGAACGGTGAACCGATCACCGCATCCCCCGTGGTCGCCAACGGCACGCTTTATATTCGCACCTACGATGCACTTTATGCTATCCGCAACTAAGCCGAGCGGCAGATGAAAATTTACCAACCGTAGCTACCGTCACCAGACGGTGGACGACGTCGACGCTCTGGTCGACCAAACTCTAGACCACGCTCTGGTCGGCCATACTCTGGTCGACCACGCTC
>JANSWS010000458.1 GCA_024743355.1 bacterium | reverse complement strand
CTTAACAATTGGTGGCTGGTCATCGATTCCGAACTCTCTCCCGGCATCACTGTCGCGCCGACCGCTGGGCTCGAAACGAGTGAAGCCGGTGGGACCGCCTCGTTCGAAGTTGTATTGGATAGCCAGCCCACAGCAGATATTACGATCGCTGTTTCTTCGAGCAATACCGCCGAAGGCACGGTCAATCTGTCTTCGTTGACGTTCACGCCTGCCAACTGGGACCAGCCGCAAACGGTCGTCGCTACCGGCGTGGACGATGCGCTGGAGGATGGGGATGTGGCCTACTCGATTATTACGGGAGCAGCCCTAAGCACGGATCCCGACTACGACGGGCTGGATCCCGCCGACGTAGCGATCATCAACCTCGACGACGATACGAACTACGCTCCGGTGGCAGTAGATGATGACGTGACGGCCGACCAGGACATGGCCGCCGTGATCGATGCGCTCGCCAATGATTCCGATCCCGAGGGGGCTGCTCTGACGAGCGTCTCGGTCGGACAACCAACCAGCGGCAGCGTTGTGTTGAACGCGGACCAGACCTTGACTTACACACCCAATACCGGCTTTAGCGGCACGGACTCGTTCACTTATCAGATTTCCGATGGCGACAAAACCGACCAGGCGACGGTGACCATCACGGTCCGCGATAACACGATCGCTCCCATGTTTGTTGGCCAGATCTTTCTAGAGTCACGTAAGGGCGGCCGCTACCGCGCCGTGTTTGTGGTCCATGATGAGTTCAACCAGCCGCTCGAAGGAGTTCAGATCCAAGTTTCCTTTGCCGGGCAGACTTACAGCGGCGTCACGGACTCGCAAGGAGAATTCAAAACCGATTGGAACAAACTCAATGCGGGAGACAGCTACTTTGCGGATGTTCTCGATCTCGCCCTGGCTGGTTTCGACTGGAATGACCTCGAGGACGATGACGAGGTCTGGCTGACGGCTTAACGAACTGCCAGGTCCGAGTGAGACATCAGCGCATAGCCCCTCACCCCCAACCCCTCTCCCCGAAGCGGGGCGAGGGGAGCCAAGACAAAATCCAGCCCAGCAGTTGAGCAAGTATCCAACCAAGCATTCAATCAAGACGCGATCAAGCATTCAATCGAGAATCCGATCGATCATTCAGTCAAGCATTCGATCAAGTATTCAATCGAGCATCCAAACAAGCATTCAATCAAATATTCAATCGAACGTTGAATGGCGCGCTCAATCGAGCGTTGAATCAAGCCTGGAAGCCAGCATGAAGTCGGAAGGCTGCCCAAACCCATGTTAGAATCGCACAGCTCGCCTCGTGCATCCTGGCTCCCCTCTCGCCCAAACTTGTTCGGGGCGAGCGGAGCCAAAACAAAATCCGGCCCATTTGGGCACAACGAGTGTAAGAATCTAGCAATTGCGTTTGCGCGAACGCTAACTAAGGAGGCTGAGTAGCGTTGGATCAAGACGTGTCTGATAGTCGCCTTTCGCTCCGCGAAAGTAGCGTTTTTCCGCAGCTTTCGCGGAGCGAAAGGCGACTTTGATGGATCGAGCGATGCTTGTCTCGAAATGGGGGCTATTCATGCAAGTACTGATAAACCAGCCGCGCGGCCTCACCGCGGGTAAGGTCGGCATCGGGATCAGCAGGCACTGGCACATTCTTCTGAAGAAGACCGGAAAGGATCTTAGCTGCTTGAGCGTTGCTTACCCTTCGATCCGGGTGAGCCCGGGCAGTCTTGAAGTCCTTATTCGGCTCAAAGTCGAAGAAGGGCTGTTTAGCCTGCGTCGAGTAATCGTACAACGTTTCGATATATGGGAAGGCGGGGTGACCGCGCGGCACATCGGTGAAGTGCGAGGCGGTAATGCTGAGCGGAATCTGTAATCCCTTGACGGCCATTTGAGAGAATTCGCCCATGGTTATCGCTTCATCGGGCCGGAAGCAGTAGGCGTTCATTTCCAGATCGCTGAGACCATCCAGCTTACCGGCCGTGTTGTAATCATCGATATCAGGGCCGGCCACTGCGCCGAGCAGGCTTAGCTGCTGGGCCGCGGCAAATGCCGGCGCATGTGCAGGCAGGTCTGTGTAGAAAAACAAGATACATCCCTGTTTTAAGAGTTCATCCTGGATTCGCTTCACAGGAACGTCTTTGAGTTCCTGACTGTTTTCGATCGCCAGAGCGGCGGCAACACCCGCTGCCTGGCCCAGCGCGGACCACACAGGCTCCATCCGCACGCTGCACATTGCCACATGCGTACTGGAAATGCCCACGGGGAAGAGGATGCCATCGTGCTGCCTGGGTACGAGTGTACCGTAGGGTATCTGGTAAGGCCCGGTTACATCATGCAGGTGAAGCGTGCCTTCAGCGGCGCCTTGGCCGAAGGCAGGTTCGTTGCGACCATCCGGGCCTTGAACACGGTGTGCATCGATGCCGTAGACTCCAATGGCCACCGAATCCGAGTGCAAAGGCCCGCGAAATCCGTCTCCGCGAAGATCCTTGTGCAGATCGCTTTCCGTCAAGGTGTAGTGTCCTTCGATGCGGCGCCCCTGGCGCACGTAGAGACGGTAGGGAAAGTGGCCGTTGTCTAGAAACTCATCGTCCGGCAGGCCGATGTTAGGCGAGCCGCCCTGAGTCTGAATGTAGTAGAGGTAACCGAGATCATGGTTGCGATAGATCTTTTCGATCTCGACACGTTCCTCCCAATCCGCCAAAACCCAGCGGGTGCCGTGACCGACTAGATCACCTCCCCAGTTGATACCCAACAGATCAAATTTTCGGTTGGGTATGATCGGCTTGCTGGAGGCATTCCAGTTGTATTTGGCGGGATCGTAACCCGGTGGCGGTTCCTTCAGACGGTAGGGATGGTCTGGCCGGCCGTAGTCCTTTGCCGTGATTCTGTAGGTGAACGCTTGGGACCTATGGTCGGCTACCCCCGTGCTTTCCGGGAGGACCGTGGAAGGCAGCGTTCCCTTTACCCGGCGGAAGTAGTTGGTATAGATCTGGCCGGCGTGCGGTTCTTCTTCGGACCGGGCTTCGCGTCCGATGCGGTAAGGTATGTCAGCAAATTCTGCCAGATCTGCTTCGTAGGTTGCATCGATGATTACCCTACCGCTATAGCTATGCCGTCCGCCGAGATTTCCTTGATTGTCGCGTTCGCGAGTGACAACGCCTGTCACTCGCCGTCCTTTCATGCTCACATCCACGGCCACTTCATTGAACCGAGTTGAGATGCTCTCATACTCGGCGATCATTTCAGCGTAGATCCTGGCAGCCGTATGCGGTTCCCAGGCCCGGCCTTCTGCAATGTTCCACTGCATCGGTGGCTTTTGCATTACATGCTGCCTGACTAAAGGGTCATCCGCCAACTCGGTGCGGTGATAGGCTTTTACGCGCTGGCGAAATTCCTCCATCACCCCACTGTTCGACTCTACATATTTGTCATCGAGCCTCAGCACTCCCGACGAGAGTGTTCCGCCGAGGCAGGGAGCTTGCTCGATAATCATCACCGTTTTATCGGCGCGGGCGGCGGCAATGGCCGCGGCGATCCCTGCAGGCGTACCGCCGATGACAACAACGTCATAATCGGGAACAGGCTCTTCAGCCTGAGCTACAGCCGTGGTGAGTAGCACAATGATGGGAAGTATTTTCAATATCTTGTAGAACATGAGATAATTCAGTTGTCAGGAAAATCGCGCCGCTGAGGCGTTTGGCTTTAAACGCAAGCCCCGTGGATGACGCTCGACAGAACGAGGCAATCAGTGTGGTGGAAAGCGGTGGCGAGTTCAACAAGAAAATATTTTCCGAGCCTGTGTGAGGCGCGGCGATCTGAAAAGTCGCTTATCAAGGGGTAGACTTTCACAGATGGAGACGTTCCTCGCGGGCCCCGAATTCTGGTGGGAGGAACGGCACGTCGACCACGAACCTTACTCCATCGAAGGCGAACGGCTGGCGGGAGAGCAAGAGCCAAGCAACAATCGGTCGGTAGATGCTTCATGCAGAAACGTCGCTTATCTAGCAGGTTGATGCGATGGTCACCATTCGAAACTCCGTCGTGTGCCACCGCACTGGAGACTGGTTCGTACGAGATCTGCCTACCGTAGCCGATACTCTGTTTCTGGTGACACAGTCTTTAATTCACAAGTTCCACATCGTTTGTGGTAAGGACGATATTGCTCGTTTCTCAAATGAGAATGTTGTCGCGTCAATGAATCCTCATCATGCTGTTACCACCTTTCATAACTATTTGACGGAACGCATCGGCCCAGAACGCGCAGAATACGCGTATGCTTGGAATGCATTTCGCTCCTCCAATGCTCAGCTCGTCTTCGGATCCGACTGGCCAACTGCTCCGCTGAGTCCCTACACGCAGATTTGGGCAGCTGTCTTCCGTGAGAGCGCTTTCGGTAAGGTAACGGGTGGTTGGCACCTCGAAAACGCAGTTTCGTTTGAAAAGGCACTCTACGCCTACTCCCAAGCACCGGCGAGGGCTTCGGGATGGGGGTCCGAGATCAGCTCGATCACTACTGGAAAGTGGGCCGACTTTGTTATCACCACGGAACGCCTTGGCGATCCTGTCGACCCGAATCGTCTACGGCGTGCTGTCGCCCAATCGACCTATATCTCTGGAACCTGCGTTTTTGAACGGTATCTCTAGCGGTATCCGCACGAGCTCCGGTTTCATCCACCGAGGCACCTGAGAAAGCGTGGGACTATCCTCGCCTCTCCACGACAAGAAGACCCAGCCCATACCGTGGCGACGGGTTTGATGTCGTACTCGGAGTCATTCCGCAAAACTGCGTTCGACGTTCTTCGATGCTTCAGTTGGACTAGCCGGCCTCTTCGAGCACCCTGGTTCGGCGCAAGTTGCTTTCCGGTACGCGGAGTGATCCCCGAGATGCAGTTCGGTGGAAAAAACCTCTGAGGCAAGCGACAATTTCTTCGTGCAAGCGGGAAAGCAACCGCTTTCCCAGGGCACTTTGGGTCACACAATCAATTTTTACGTCGATGGCGTCGATTGGCCGACTTTCCCGGCTTGGCTGATAGTGAATGCGTACAATCAGGTGAGATTCTCAGAATTCGCTGAGGCGCGCCAGTAGCAGATCTCGCTTTTCTTACGGATGATGAAATCCTTCAATTGGGAAAGTGACCATGCCTGAGATGTCTGATCGACTGGAATCGCTATTTGCTGCAGCAATTGAAGTTCCGCCTGAAGAACGAGTTGCGTTTATGGATCACGAGTGCGGAAAGGATCAACAGCTGCGGGAACGCCTGGCAGGTCTGCTAAGGGCGCACGATCGGTCGCAGCACCCGCTCGACCAGCCGGCCAATCAACTCGACGATCTTGCCGCGACGCACGCCGCCTCTTCAGAGCTGGTCGGTTCCATCATCGCAGGACGATATAAGCTCCTCGAACAAATCGGCGAAGGGGGCATGGGAACCGTTTGGGTCGCCGAGCAAACGGAGCCTGTGACTCGCAAAGTGGCGCTTAAACTCATCAAGCCTGGCATGGACTCGCGGAATGTGCTGGCACGGTTCGAGGCGGAACGTCAGGCATTGGCGATGATGGATCATCCGAATATCGCCAAGGTCCTGGACGGCGGTCTTACCGAAAACGGACGCCCGTACTTCGTGATGGAGTATGTCAAAGGGGTGCCGTTTGTCGAATTCTGTGATCGAGTGAAGCTCAGCGTACCGGATCGGCTTGATCTTTTCGCACGCGTCTGTTCGGCGGTTCAGCACGCCCATCAGAAAGGGATCATTCACCGCGATCTCAAACCGTCAAATATCCTTGTCGCTCCGTATGATGACAAACCGGTTCCGAAGGTGATCGATTTCGGACTCGCCAAGGCACTGCATCAGCGGCTGACCGAGCGGACGCTACACACCGCGCACGAAACGGTGATCGGCACACCACTGTATATGTCTCCCGAACAGGCCCAGCTGAACAATCTCGACATCGATACGAGGTCAGATAT
>JANSWS010000757.1 GCA_024743355.1 bacterium | reverse complement strand
TGAGGCATACTCCTTATTCCTTATTCCTTACTTTTGTTGTCGCTTGATTGCCGAAACTCTCCACGAGTTTCGCTACAAACAGATCTCCCGCTCTTCCCGGCGTCTGATACCCGGCGCCCGATACCCGATACCCGATACCCGTTCTTCGGCTTTTCTAGCCTCTAGCAACTAGCCGCTAGCGACTTCTTTCTCGCTTCTCGCTTCTAGCCACTAGCTTCTTTCTCGCCTCAGGCGCTGGCGGGTTGCCCGAGTTCGATCAGGTACTCAAACGTGAAGATGCCTGAATCGTGGCCGTCGGAAAAGGCGATGTTGTAAGCGTAATTACCAACGGGCCGCATGCCTTGGATCGCCAAGGGTTTTGCTTCAGCCAGTGAAAGAACGGGTAGACTCGCAGCCCCGCTGCTATTTTTCGGCGTTTGGGCTGACGGGCCATGCTTTTCTCGACAGGTCGCGCAAGGACAGGACTTCCGCAATTGGGCCGCGGAATAATCCAATTGGCGGCCATCGCTCCAATGAATCCTTAAGCCGGCCTGGCCCAGGCGTTCCAGCGAAACTGGTAACGCGTCCATAAACATCTCTCCACCACCTTTAGGATTGTTTTATCAACCAAAGTCGCCTTTCGCTCCCGCGAAAGCTGCGGATAAACGCTACTTTCGCGGGAGCGAAAGGCGACTATCGGACACTAATTCTTCTAACGTTACACAGCACCCATCCGAAAACATTAGCCGCTTTGGCGTTAGCCGCGGTTCTCTACGGCTTTCGGATTGGCGCTAAATTGGTTGTGCCCGATTCCAAAGTTCGCATTTGCTTTCCGTACCGCCGCAATTGCCACCGCCATTATCCTAAGCAAGCATCCCAGCATCCGCTAGGCAAGCCAAGGCTGTAGGCTCGCGACCCCGTGCGTCACCCTTCCGGCCGGAACCCAGCGGAGAGAACTAGTTGCTAGCCAACAAGCGACAACTAAGAAGTGGCTAGTGGCTAGAAAAGCCGAAGAAATCCGGCTTCAGGCTCCGGACAAAGGCCAGAAGAACGTCCGTAGCGAAACTCGTGCAGAGTTTCGGCCATCAAGCGACAACTAAAGCCAGACAGGTTGGATCAGGGCATCAGGCATCAGGCTTCAGGCTTCAGGTCTCAGGTCTCGGGCTTCTGCTCTCCCAAGCCTGAAAGGCTGACAAGGCAACTGCCGGGGCTGCTAAGCCCCGGTGCACTCCATTGTCAGACCACAAAGGCCCGGAGGGCCGGCAGACTCGGCGGCTGGACGCCCCCTGCCGACCCTTCGGCCTTCATGCATTTTGAATCCAAATACCAATGTCCGAAGCTCAAAGCCTAATATCCAGCGTCTACCTTTCCCTTGGCTTTTCTCGCCTCTCGCCTCTGGCTTCATGACCGAAACTCTCCACGAGTTTCGCTACAAACAGATCTCCCGCTCTTCACAGCCTCTGAAACCTGGCGCCCGATACCCGATACCCGGCGCCCGATAC
>JANSWS010000470.1 GCA_024743355.1 bacterium | reverse complement strand
GCGAAGCATCCAGAATGGCCGTTTGGCCATCGAGTTTGTCGGCTTCTTTCAGGAAGCCGTCACGGACTCGTCGCATATATTCGATGCCCCGACTTTCCAGCCGATCTGGTTGATTCCCCATTCGGCCTTGAGCAACTTCGGGGTCGATGTCGAGGATCAGGGTCAAATCGGGCTGCAATCCTTGGGTGGCGATGCGTCCCACCTGCCATACGTCCTCTGCGGCTAGTCCGCCTCCGTAGCCTTGATAGACAACGTTTGCGAGCAGGTAACGATCTGCTAGTACGACCTTATCCGCAGCCAAAGCCGGCCGAACGACCTCTGCCACTAACTCGGCTCGACTTGCCATGTAGAGCAGCATCTCCGCCGTGGTGTCCAATTCGATTTCGTGGCGATGCAATAAGATTTCACGCAGCGATTCACCGAGTTGGGTTCCGCCGGGATCGCGAACTACTTGCACGGTGCGATTTTTCGACTCAAGCCACGTTGCCAGTAAAGCCAGTTGAGTTGACTTGCCACAGCCATCGATACCGTCCAGGCTAATGAAGAGTCCTGACATAGCTGTTTCAAATTGGAGTGGGGCGGATAATCTCGGCCAGGCCGGCTGTTCAGGTGCTCAGTTTGATCGCAGAGAAGCTTGACAGTTCCGCAAAAATGCTTCCAGAGATGTTGCTTCTGCAGTTGCTTTTCAAAGCGAAGTCGAGCAACATGATTTGCAGCGGCCGGGGACAGTGACACAACAAGCGAGCGGATTATGGCGACAACTCCAGCGATGCTCAATCCCTACCAGCCGGTTTCAGTGGAACGCCGCTTCGCAGTTGCTTGCAGATTTAACCCCTTGGCGGATCTGCACTGCGATGTGGAACGACGCTGGTTGGTCCGAAGGATTCAATTGCGAGGCTTGGTGGAGACTGATCTTTTCTGGGATGCTCGTTCCGCTACAGAGTACGTTACGGTGGGTGGTGTCAGGGCTGCCAGCCAAGTCTCGTTTCTTTACGTTCCGCGATTTGAGTTTGACATTGCGAGCGGCACGCGTGTATTGAACGCGGCCATTGACGTGCGGATCGCATGGATGGTGAAAGTGATAGCATTTCAATTGGTGGTGGATGGGCATGTGATTTATCGCGAAGGCATACTCTAGGGCTCGCTTGCCACAAAAGTGGCTTTGGCTCCCCGGAGAAATCGGCTATAAGGTCTGCATTCTGATCCGTGAGCGAGTTGACCAGGTAGTCGGCCGTTCCGATCACCAGGACTTATTTATCCGTGACCGCAGCGGGTCACTTTCTGTGCAAAAGCAGGTAGGGATAGCATGCTACGGAAGGCTCAACGCAGACTGGCTTTTTTTTCCCAATACCGCCAGTTCACCGAGCTCAATGATCGGTTGAGGCCTGAGTTTCAAAGCTCGTGGGCCGATCGCTGGCCCCGCTTGGACGATCAGACGGAGCATTTGCCGTTTGATGCCCACTATGTTTATCACACTGCCTGGGCCGCTCGCGTGTTGGCTGAGACGCGACCGGAACGTCACGTGGACATCAGCTCTTACACATATTTTGCGACCATCGCTTCGGCCTTTGTACCGATCGATTTTTATGACTACCGTCCGGCGGACATCAAACTGAGTAATTTCAGTTCAGGAAAGGCCGACCTGTGCCAGTTGGAATTCCAAGATCGGAGCTTGGAATCCGTATCGTGCATGCATACCATCGAGCACATCGGCTTGGGGCGATACGGCGATCCTTTGGATGCCGAGGGCGACAAGAAAGCGTTTCGCGAGTTGCAGCGGGTCGTCGCGGATCAGGGATCGTTGCTAATCGTACTCCCGGTGGGTAAGCCTCGCATCCAATTCAACGCGCATCGCATTTATGATCTAGAGATGGTCTGCGAGCAATTGCCGGAACTGTCGCTTCACCGTTGGGCTGTCTTGCCAGATGATGCTGATGGGGGATTGGTTGATAATCCTGATAACGACTTCGTGTTGCAGCAGAAATATGCTTGCGGCTGTTTCTGGTTTCGACGCCAGTGAACCGCCGCTGGTTCGGTCCTCAACAGCCTAAGATGCTACTACGCCGTTCTTCTGCCTACTTCACTGGGGCCAAATGGGAAGCCTTTAGCAACGGTTTTCGTTGATAGCTTTGAGAGCGGAGTGGGAAGGCGTATTACGAGAACCGTCCCAGAGGTGCTTTTCGCACGCGACCGGCCTTGACCACGACGCCCTCGGCAGTGAGCAATTCGGTTTGTGTTTTTCGGTGCGACCGGAGCAGAGTTCCGTCGGCGCGAATCACCCGCCACCAGGGCAGCGAATGTTCCGTGGAGGCTAGCAGTCGACCGACGGAGCGGGCGGCCCTGGGATTACCGGCACGCCGGGCAATGTCGCCATAGCTGACGACTTCCCCAGTCCGCAACGAGGCGATAACGATCAGAATAGCTTGTTCCCACTCAGTCATGAGTCGCCGAATCGCTTACGTTGTCGATGCTTTGTGCTTGCAAGAAACCCTGGTACAGTTCCTGGATCACGGGGCGAAGGTAGATTTCCGGGTTGGTATGCGGCCGAATCTTAAGAATGTGTTGCTGTGCGGATTCGGGGGTCAGTTCGCCGTATCGCACCAACCACCACAGGACAATCGTTGCGCTACGGGCTCGCCCGGCCTTGCAGTGAACATAAACCTTGCCGCCACTCTGGCGATGCTTTTCAATGAAATCGGCGCCCTGCTCTACGAATTCCGCCACGGGATGGTGAAAGTCCGTGGTGGGCAGCCAAAGCTGTTCAATACCGAGCACTGCGTAATCGGCCAGAGGTCCTTGCATTTCTTCGCAAAGATTGACAACGCCCGTAACTCCCAGGCGACTGAGACGCTCGGGATCTCCGCGCATGGGCCGAGCGCCCAGGATCAAATGCTCATTGACGGGATCCCACCACCGCCGCACTTTCAGCGTTCTACCTAACACGTAATTGTAGCTAAGGGTGGGATAGTAGATGGTTCGTGCCAGCCAACGACGCATCGGTCGGACCCATGGTTGATGGATATCTTAGGTGCCTGGTGCTGCGTCACAATTTGATCGTGGGATCAGCCATCGTGAACTTGCGCACCGGCCTACGCAGGTTGAGCGAGGACGAAAGCGTTCAGGCTGATCAGGGAATGACCTTAAGTCAAATTGGGCCATCGCACTGGTGGCGAGTCGTAATGAGTTTTTGGTTTCAAGTGTTGTTTAGGGCGAGGCACGAATGCTCGTTCAAGCACTGCCCTGCGGGTTGAAATATTCCGGTTCGGCCCCGGCTTTCCACTTAATGTTGCAGCCGATGCTGGGCTTTTGCGGTTCGGGAATCGGGCTGTTGGCCAGCAGTGCATCCAGGGCCGCTCGCAAGTCTTTCCCATTAGGCTCAACGTCTTGCTTGGGACGCGTATCGTCGAGCTGTCCTCGATAAACCAGCTTTAACTGGTCATCAAACAAATAAAAATCCGGCGTACAGGCGGCGTGGTATGCTTTGGCCACTGCTTGTGATGCGTCATACAGATACGGGAACTCATAGCCTTGAGCAGCAGCTTCTTCCCGCATCTTGTCAGGCGCATCGTCTGGATAGGCTTCCACATCGTTGCTACTGATTCCCACGCTGGCGATCCCTTTAGCGTGATACTCCCTGGTGAGTCTCGCCAATTCGGGTGCCACATGTTTGACATACGGACAGTGGTTGCACATGAACACGACGAGCAGACCGCGCTTGCCGCGAAAGTCATCGCGAGTAACCGAATTGCCTTCGCAGTCGGGCAGTGAGAAATCGGGGGCAGTTGTACCCAAGGGCAACATTGTGCTGGCCGTTCGTACCATGTTTCTTGCTCCAGTGAGATACTCAATGCGGGGAAGAAATTTGCTGAATTATCATGCTGGGCCGATGACGGAAACGCGACCATCCGAAGATTTCTGCGGGTCCAGCCAAAGATTCCGTTGAGCGTTATTCCGATCGACTGGTGATTTCCAGCAGGTGATAGCCGAATTGTGTTTTTACGGGGCCATGAACCTTGTTGAGTTCTCCGCTAAACACCACGTCGTCAAACTCCTTCACCATTTGGCCTTTGCTGAACTTTCCCAGATCTCCGCCACTTGCCCCAGATGGACAGGTCGAGTGGGTTTTGGCGACGGCCGCGAAGTCCTCACCGGACTCGATTTGCGACTTCAGCTCATTACACTTTTCCTCGGAATCGACCAAAATGTGTCGTGCGGTTGCGGTTGCCATCGGAATTCTCCTGTTAAAAAGTGGGCTGGTCTAAGCGAATGGTCAATCATGCATTGACCTAGGCCGCATTGGTCATTGCGGAAGGGTCATTGCTGACTGGGCAATGCTGTGTTGACCGGTGTTGTTTTGGCCCATTCGGGATGGGGCAAAACAGAACGGCTCGCTCATTCCCAGGACCGAAAAAAGTCTAGATCTCTTGGATTTGTCCTCAATCTATCATCTGGCTCGAATTCGAAAAGGTAGCCGAAAAGGGGGAAGAGGCTTCGAGCAAGGCTCGTTATGTGTTCTGGAATGAAGCTCGAAAGTTGTCTCAAAATTGTCCCCATGCCCGTTTTGGAGGGTACTCAATTGCCCAAGGCGACGCTGAGTCACCGAGTAAGCGGCGATGGCAGGCGACGGAATGACCGCTTCAACCGTTAAAATTATGTTACGTTATTTCCGCATTTGTTCCCGACGTTTTGATTCGATAGGGCTGGCGTTTTTGACGACTTATGTTTCAAAAACTCCTCGCGCCCGCCGCACAATTGGCTGCCAGCGAAACCAGGCCGGAATCTCAATTTATGTTCTTTCCGTTTGATCCAGACGCGATAGCCGTAGTCTTCGGTTGGTCCTTTGGGGCAACCGCGGTTGGGCTATTTTGCGGTTTCTTCATCGGACGGTGGTTTACGCTGGCGTATGAACCCAGGAAGCTCCGCAACGATCGTGAGCGAACTCTGGCCGCGTTAATGTCGTTGATGAATAGCACGGACAAGTTGAACAAGGATGTCGATGTGCATAATGCTGCCTTGGTGGAAGCCGAGAAGGACATTTCGGAGTTGAATGCCGTTGGCGAAGTTGAGCACGTGCAAGACCGTTTGCTGGCCGATATCACTTATATGGTGGAAGCCAATCGCAAGTTGGAAGATGAGTTGGTTGAGAGTCGTTACAAGCTGGCTCAGCAAGCTCAGGAGTTGGACAAGCGGAAGAAGGAAGCAAGAACGGATGCACTCTGCGATACCGGAAATCGCAAAGCCTTCGATGAAGCTCTGCATTTTATGATTGCCAAGTTGCGTTCTAAGCGTCGCCATTTCTCATTGATGTTGATTGATGTCGATCATTTCAAGAGGATCAACGACACTTTTGGGCATCCCGCTGGAGATATCGTGCTGAAAAGGATTGGTCAGGCACTGCGGGCCGCCGTTCGGCCGGGCGATTTTGTGTGCCGCTTAGGAGGCGATGAATTCGCGATTCTCTTGGATCGAACCAGCGAGGCGAATGTCCGACAGGTGGGCTTAAGACTGCGTTCCGCTGTGGAAGATCTCAATCTAATTGTCGGCGAGCAATCGGATCAGACAACGGTCGTCACTCTTAGCATGGG
>JANSWS010000271.1 GCA_024743355.1 bacterium | reverse complement strand
GCCCAATACTCCGAGCATGGTCAGTCGGACTTGCAAGTCTTCGCTGACGGGTTTGCCGCGAATGGCTTCCGCAGTCAGAAACACCATATGCCCACCGTCTAAAGCTGGAATGGGCAAAAAGTTCAGGATGGCCAGGTTCGCACTGAGCATCGTCAAGAACAGCATCAAGCGCGACGGACCGTGACTGGCTTCGGACGCAGCCACGTAGGCGATGCGACCTGGGCCGCCCAGCGCATTGACACTGACGCGACCCGTTACCAGCAGCTTCAGGAAGTTGAGTACGCCCGTAAAACGCCGCGAAGTCTCCCATAATCCCAGCTGAGCTGCTTCGGCAAAACTGTCGGCGGAGTAGGTGTCCTCAAGAGCTTCGATGGCGATGCCTCTCTGATGCCAGTACCAGTTTTCCGCATACTTGAGCGTCAGTTCGATGGCTTCCTGGATTTTGCCGTCGCGGCGAACAACGCAAGCAATCCTTTCGTCGACCGGCATACCCTGGAACAAGTCAAACAAACATGCCGTTGTGAAAGAGTCGTCGATGACCAACGGTTTAAATGAGTCTTCGCGAAACTGAGTGGAAAGTTCCTTCTGCCTGTCTTTGTCCACCAACCATTGGACTTGCATCAGCTCGTCGCCGGCGCGGAGCCCGGCTTCTTCGGCGGCCGCATCCACGGACGCGATGATGGGCTTCACTGCATACGCGATGCCCACTCCCGATAGCGATAATTCGCCTGCGTAGGGAGCGATGGGATCAAACGAAGCCTGTGGTTTGCTTTTCAAACTGACTTCAAGGGTCGTAGAGTCATCCGGCCCACTGCCCGCGCGTTGCAATTCCAAGACCACGGCTTCGCCGGCCAACTCGGCCACCTGCTGTGGAAGAGCCAAGGCGTCGAGCACAGGTTGGCCGTTGAGTTTGGTGATCACGTCGCCGACTCGCAAATCCGATTCGGCAGCCGCGGAACCCTGGCGAATAGCTGTGATTGGACCAACTTGAAATGCCAGGCCCAAGGTCTTAACGGGCACCGCAGGTACTTCGACGTTGACGGTTTCCACCGATCCGCTTTCCGAAGATTGGCCGCGTTCTATCGTAAGTGTTACCGGTCGGTTCCAGGCAGCTTGGAACTGGGCGATCAGTGCGTCTCCCATCCGAACACCGTATCGCTCACTGATGGGCAGTTCGTTCTGATCCACTGCTACGATCACATCGCCAGCTTTCAAATCGGGATTCGCGTTGGAGATGTAGGAGTCTTGGGAAAACGGTGGATTGGCGATCTTAGGCGTCCGTGGAGGCGATAGACCGACGAAGTAGAATCCTTCTGGATGGTAGCGCGGCGTAGGGTTAATGGTGGTTTCGATACGTTCGCCATCGCGGCGAAGGGAAACCTTGAGTGGTTGATCTTTGAATTCAAAGCCATGGGAAATGACTTCGGTGGCAAAGTCATCGTAGCGCAACTTCTCCGAATCCGAGAGCGACTCGCCGATGCTCAGAATTTGGTCGCCGGGTTGAAGGCCTGCCTGCCAGGCAGGGCCGCCGGCATAGGTCGATCCAACTACCGTCGGCGTATAGGAAGCGCCGATCCAATAGGCGGCCCCGGCCAGTATCACGGCAAAGATCAAATTCATCACCACACCTGCGGAGATGATGATCATCCGCTGCCACACAGGCTTAGCCGGATAACTGCGTGGGTCAAGCGGTGCGTCTTCGCCTTCACCTAAGCGGGTCTTGGCAGCTTCTTCTTCCGCCTTGCGAGGATCGTCGTCCTGTCCCAGCATCTTCACGTAACCGCCCAACGGAATGATGCCGATACCGTACTCGGTTTCGCCCCACTGGAATTTGCCGAGCGTCCTGGGCAAGCGGATGGGGCCGATGGAAAGCGGCACGTCGAAGCCGATATAAAACTTGTCGCAGCGAACCCCAAAGGTCTTGGCCGCTAGAAAATGCCCGAGCTCGTGCACAAAGATCACGAAGCCCAGGCCCAGGGCGACCTGGAATCCCAACCAAAGATTTTCGCTCAGCTGAGACAAATAATTGCTCTGACCAAGCAACAGGGTAGCTTCTGCAAGAAGAGTAAAATTCATGCCCAACTGACTAGTCCAAAGTAGAGGTAATGTGGCACTTAAACCAAGGATGCCCACCGCTTAATCTCCTGCCGAGCCCAGCGATCGAGCCGCAATAATTCTTCTAGCGAAGGATTCGGTGAGAAATGGTGTTCTTCTAGTATTCGACGGCATCCTTGGACAATTTCGGTGAAAGCAATCTGACCATCCAAAAAGAGTTCCACGGCTGCCTCATTCGCAGCGTTCAATACGGCCCCGCAAGTGCCGCCACCGCGAATCACTTCCCAACCCAGCTCGAGCGCCGGGAATCGATCCCTATCCGCCGGCTCAAAGTCGAATCGCATTGTTTCCGACCAGTTCATTTTAGGGCATGGACAGGTTTCGCGATCCGGAAAAGTTAATGCGTACTGTATCGGCAACCGCATGTCGGGGGGGCTGAGTTGCGCTATGACGGACCCGTCGACAAACTCCACCATGGAGTGGATCACCGACTGAGGGTGAACGACAACCTCAATCTTGTCCGCCGGCAGATCGAACAACCAATGCGCCTCAATCACTTCCAAGGCCTTGTTCATCATGGTGGCCGAATCGATGGTGATCTTGCGTCCCATCTGCCAAGTGGGGTGGTCCAGTGCATCTTCCACGGTGGCAGAGGCGATACGATCGCGGGACCATGTTCGAAAAGGCCCACCGCTGGCGGTCAATATGATGCGTTCGACCTCGGTAGGTCGACCCGCCTGAATGGCCTGGAAAATGGCGCTATGCTCGCTATCCACCGGAATCAATTCGCCTTGGCCTTGCCTGATGGCGTTGGAAAGCAAATTCCCCGCCACGACCAAAGCCTCTTTGTTGGCCAAGGCAACACGTTTTCCAGACTCGGCTGCGGCCAAAGTGCTCATCAGACCTGCGGATCCAACGACTGCTGCCACCACCGTATCGACATGCGGCGATTGAGCAATTTCCACCAACGATTGCGGCCCAGCCAAAAGTTGACAAGCTGATGGCAGACAGCCCTTGTCAAAACTTTGAAAAGCATGGTCGCAGGTTGCAGCTACCATTTCCGGTTGAAGCTGTTGGCACATGGCCGCCAGCTCGGGTAACCGCGTGTGGGCGGACAGTGCCACCGCCTTCCAGGGCGCCCCCAAGTGCTGCAAAACATCCGCCGTTGCTGTGCCGATACTGCCGGTTGCACCCAGAATGGCGACTGCGGTTCTTGAGGGAGGGCTTGCCACGGAAGACTCAAAAGATTGGAATGATCGGTTCAAAACACCCACTGGTAGGGTAGCTCAGTCTGTCGAGGCACAGCCCCAGCGAATGTGCATACGTCCCTGTTTCCGTCGCTCGAAACGGACCGCCAACGAAACGCTTGCCGGCTACAAGCGGTCAGAATGTCCCAGGCCGACGGATAGCAACGGACAGCATAGGCTCTACGAGGCGTAAAGGGTAAGGGTTGAGACCGTTAGCAGCAATACAATTGTTGGTCCCGTTACCATCCCAACCCCTGACGAGGGTGCTTGGCTCTAGCAAAGCCGCCGTTTTGCGCCGGGATTGTTTCCCATCCGTATACTCGTACAGTTACACAAAACCCGAAAGTCGGCACGGAGCGGTGCTCATAGCATTTTGCAAGCAAAACGCCCGGCTAAACGTTTGTATAGGTATTTGAAATGGATGACGATCAGGAGAGGCGTGACGGAAAACAGAATAACTGGGTCTGGTACTTGGTTCTGACCAGCATCATTTTGCTGTCCGTCGGCATGTTCGTCGTTAACAACGCTGTATATCGCCTGAAGTACCCGGATTTGCTCGCCTTGCTGAGCGAAATCAAATACGCAAGCAAGGGCAGTCAGCAGAAGCTGGAAGTGTTGCCGTCGACTGAGAGCCAGGATGCTCCCGAGTCTCTGCAGGGGTATGTCGAACTGGGGGCGGGCACCGAATCGGATCGCAAGGTCCGCTTATCGGGAATTCGCAATGTGCAGATTGACGACACGACCATCACAGGCGAAATCCGCAAGCAGACTTCGGAGTCCGCGGCGGTCGAGGGAGAGAGGGTGTGGAGCGAAGCCGCCTGGGTTCGCTTCCGTTGCAACAAGGATAAGAACGAACAGACGGGCCAGGAGTTGGTGCAGGCTCTGAAGGCCAGCAATGTGGACTGGTATTATTCGGACGGCCCCAGCTTCATGAATCAGTACGGTCCCGTGCTGCTCATGATCGGAGCCATCTTTCTGATCATGATGTTCGCGGCTCGGCGAATTGGCGGCGTGGGCTCTCCCATGTCCTTTGGACGTTCACGCGGACGTCTCTATGCGCAAGATGATATTGGCATCACCTTTGAAGATATCGCCGGAGTGGATGAAGCTGTGGAGGAAGTCCGAGAGATCGTTGATTTCCTCAAGTATCCCGATAAGTATCAACGGCTCGGTGGCCGTATACCCAAGGGAGTGTTGTTGGTCGGGCCGCCGGGAACCGGAAAGACTCTGTTGGCCAAGGCGATTGCCGGCGAAGCTGGCGTGCCTTTCTTTAGCCTCTCGGGCAGTGATTTCGTGGAGATGTTCGTGGGCGTCGGCGCGGCACGCGTTCGCGACATGTTTCAGCAGGCGAGCGCCAAGTCGCCCTGCATTATTTTCATCGACGAACTGGACGCCTTAGGCAAGAGTCGTAGTGGGAATGTTGTTGGCGTACACGATGAACGCGAACAAACGCTCAATGCACTGCTGGTGGAAATGGACGGTTTCGATCCCAACACTGGGATCATTGTAATTGCGGCTACCAACCGACCCGAGACTTTGGACCCCGCACTGCTTCGTCCGGGACGTTTCGACCGCAACGTTTTGGTCGATCGGCCAGACAAGAGTGGTCGGGCTAAAATCCTGAAAGTGCATGTGAAAAATGTCAAGCTTGCTGAAAACGTGGAGCTAGAACACATCGCGTCCATCACCAGCGGCTTTAGCGGCGCCGACTTGGCAAATCTGGTCAATGAAGCGGCATTGTTGGCGGCTCGCAAAGACAAAAACACGGTTGGTCAGGAGGAGTTTGACGAGGGCGTTGAGCGCGTTACCGCCGGCTTGGAAAAGAAGAGCCGGATCATGGACGAGGAGGAAAAGAAACGCGTGGCTTACCATGAGGCCGCGCACGCGCTGGTTGCATACTCGCTGCCGAACACCGATCCCGTTCACAAGGTTTCGATCATTCCTCGAGGTCTGGCGGCCCTGGGGTACACGATGCAACGGCCAGCCGGCGAGCGTTTCTTGATGACGCAGTCGGAACTTGAAGCACAGATGCAAGTTCTGTTGGCAGGCACATTAGCCGAGGAGTTGGTCTTCAGCGATATCAGTACCGGTGCGCAAAATGACCTCGAACGCGCGAGTTCCATTGCCCGCAGCATGGTGATGGAATTCGGTATGAGCCGGTTGGGAAGGGTCAACTACCGCGAGAGTGGACGCTCTCCCTTTCTCGGTGCGGGAGGTGATGGTATCGGCCGGGATCATAGCGAAGAAACAGCTCGCGAAATCGATCAGGAAGTGAAGCGGATCGTTGACGAAATGGGACAACGGACTCGGCAAATCCTGGTGGAACGGCGTCAGGCTTTGGAAAGCGTGACGAGTCGTCTGATTGAAATTGAGGTAATGGACGCGGAGGAACTGGCGAGACTCATTGATGAAACGCTGCCCGGGCCACGTGTCGCTCACGGCACCATGGTTTCGGGCGCCGCCACCTCCGCGGTCATGCCATCAGGCAGTTCGGCTCCTAGTGCGGTTAGCGTCCAGCGGGGCAGCGAAGCCTATTCCGCGGAGCAAGCAGCGAAACTGCGTGATGGCAATACTGCAAGCAACTCGGGTGAAAGCGAAGGCTCCGCCAGTGACGCCGTCGGCTAGCAGGCTATCCCCTACAAGCTTTCCAGGCCGAGGTTGGCCGCTGAAACGAATGTGTCCCAGGGCAAGCTCCGAACAACTTTCTCCGCACCCGCGGACAAGCTCGAAGTTATTCGCCCCGAAGGCGGCGCAACATATGAGCCCCGGGCAAGCGACTTCGGTTCCGCCGAAGACAGCGTCGCCCGGGGTGGGAGTATCCTCCAGCCAGCGGACGAACATGGGTGATGGCCTGCACTCGTATTGTTTTTGAGTCCGCAACATCCTTGCACAGCTGGCCGCCAAGAGGCGCACTGCCGCGTGACTCCCTTTGATTTGTCTCGCCATTTCAGGGCTTTTCGGTTTGATTGGCTACGATCCCAGGGCGACGCTCTGCGGCTCCGCTGCGACGCTTTGCCCTGGGCTGGTATGTACCTGGCCTTTCAGGCCGAGGTTGGCCACCCGAATGCTAGCCCCGTACAACAACGCTGTGCAGCCTTTTGTATCGAACGGCTTTCCCGAAAATACAAGCACGGCGCGGGAGCGAGTGGGTGAGTTTCGGTTGCCATCGAGGACACATGCGCGCGATCCGTGCTTGTGAAGCCAATGCAATAATGCCGTATAGTGTTGACCAAAGGGGCTGCGAGAACCGCCGCTAACGCCAAAGCGGCTGATGGTTTTCCGATAGATTCTATGCTGGTCTTGTGGAGGAAGAGCCCATGTCAATCGCCGCGAGCATCGGATGGCTCGGCATGGCCGCAGGTTTCCCATACTTGCTCAGCCCGTGCATTCAAAAATTTCAGCTGACGCTCACGCTGCTCTGTTGATGTTTCCGGCGACGACTGCCAGGACTCGCAATACCGCACCGTCAGCAGAGGTTGCCCGGCCTTGACATGCAAGGCTTGAGGATTGCCCGACGCGTCGCCGGGGATGGCCGGCAGGTCCGCCACTCCGCTGCGCGCCAATGCATATAGTTGCATCAGTTTCTGGGGTTCGATCCACCGCTCGCTGCCTGCGTAAAGAACTGCCTTGGATGCTGACATTCCGAGTGAGGTCACGTTTGGCCAAGGCAGGAAGGGTTGATTGTCAGAGCCTGCAGGCTGATTTGCCCACATGTGCCAGGGCAAAGGATTGCAGCCGCAGAGGGTGAGGATTTCCATGCTGGCCGCCCAGCGCGGATTGAACTCCAGCAGCCACAAACGGCCGTGGTCATCCTCAATCAGATCGATTTGCAGCCAGCCCACCAAACCCAGCTCCCGAGCGACATAGCTTGCCAGGTTTTCGATGGACGTGCGTTGTTCTTCGGAGACCGGAATCGGGCCCCAACTGCCACGATAGAGAAACTCTGTTGGTCCGGGCCAGTCCTCCTGTTTCCAAGATTCGGCTACGCCCAGTAGTCGGCCGCGAGCTCCGGTGCACGACGTTTTTTCCGGGCCGAACAGAATGCAGGTTGCTCCCAATACACGGCCCTTCACCTCCGACTGGTAGTACACCTGCGGATTGCAATGCTCAGCCGATTTCTCGGTACACGCCTCTCCTGATTCAGGGCGACTGGATTGCTGGGAGCCTGAATGGGGGCTTGGAGTCGCGGTGCCAGCTTCAAAGCGCTTTACCTGTGTCCCGCCAGAGCTATAGCAGAGTTTGCGGAGCCATGTATCGGGCTGATCTGGGCCGGCTTCGTCGGCGGTCGCTGGTGGTTGCAACGTCACGCGGGGGAAATACAGGCCCGACTTCTCCGCCGCACGACGGCAAAACGCAAGATCTCGAAGGCTTCGGATTTGAGCGGAAGTCGGTCCCAGCGTTTCGAAATGGACATGCAGCTCGTCGATCAGTTCCGGCCAGGTTTCGGTACCGCCAGCCAGCACCAGCTTGGCTAGCGAGCCGCAATCAAGATGGGCCTGCCGACGCAACTCCCCAAGCGATTTCACAATTTCCAAACGATTGGATGACTTTCGGTCCTCGGTTGGCTGCGGCCTCTCTGGGCCTGGGCTTTTCTGCCAGGCGGCGGCAACGCGCAGGCCGTCGGCCAATTCCCGCAGATCCTGGTCGCCAAAATGATCGATTGCATAGACTCTATAGTTGGCTGCGCATGCAGCTTCGGCCAACGCACGAACGGTAAATCCGCACAGTAACAGAGGGGATTCTCCCCCTAAATGGCAGGCTTTGCCCGGTGGTAGCGAAACTTCGATCATAGCGATGGGTTTGAAGAGGTGGGCAGAATATCCGAAAGAATTGGGAGTTTAGCACCCTCTGGCGGGATTATTTCAGCCTACCAACTACATTGGAAATGCGAGTGGAAATCCCGCTGGCTTTTCAGATACCGCTTTTCATCCTAAATCTTTTCAATTTCCGTACTTTTGCCGCCTAGCGGCATGGAAACGGCGTTCATGAGATCAATCATGCAAATCAGTCGAAAAGGCACATTCTGGTTTCTGGTCCTGTTGTTCGCGACGAGCTTGGTTCGCCCGGGCAGTGGGCAGGACTATTTGGGTGTGCTCCCCGAACTCATGAAGCCCGAGGTGGCTGAGCGGTTGGGCTTGAGCGAGGAGCAACGCGACCAAATCCGGGGTGTGGTCCGCAGTCGCAGCATGGCTGCGGTCGGGCTGGCGGCTCAATTGGATGAAGCTCCGCTCGACCAGCAAGGTGCACTGCGGGCAGATTTCGGTCGGGAGTCGGAGCGGCTCGCTTTCGAATTGCTTTCCGCTGAGCAAAAGAGCAAGGTGGAGAAATTTCGCGTCGAGTCCATGGGCATGTTGGCTCTGGAAGACGCGGAAGTGGCTAAGGAGTTGAATCTTGCCGACTGGCAGCAAGAGGTGATCGCGGAATGGCGTAAGAAGGTGCAGCGTAACCGACGGGGGCCTGCTGCCGAGCAGGTTCGTGACGAGGCCGAGCGCGACATTCGCAGCCAAATCTCGGATTCCCAGTACGAGATGTGGAGATTTCTGGCAGGGCAAATCTCGGATCGGCCAGCAGATGCTCCCAGCCCACCTGATCGTCAGGCACCCGATCAATCCAGCCCAGTGGAAACAGTCGTTGCAGCCAATGAAGTCCAGCCCGCGAAGTCCGCGGATGAAAATGCCTTTTTACCCGTCGAGGATATTCTGCTGGAAATCAATTTCCAGGATGCCCCGTGGAGCGAAGTCATCAAATGGTTGGCTGCGCAAGCGGATCTTTCGCTGCAGACTTCCGCGATTCCACCAGGCACCTTCACCTATCGCGATCGGGCCCGCAAGTACCCGGTGAGTGATGCGATGGACATCATCAATGGCTCGATGTTGAGCACCGGTCATCAATTGATTCGTTCGGGGCGGATCCTGCGTTGTATCGATTTTGAGAGCATTCCGGACGAGGAGATTCGAGGTGCCTTCATTCGTGAGATTGCTGACGTTGTGGATGACAAGGAACTGCAGCGTCGCGGCGATTACGAGCCTGTAACTCGCATTTTCTCCTTGGTGCGGCTTGATCCGACCGAGGTGAAAGAAGACGTGGATCAACTGTTGAGCATTCAAGGTACGGCAACGGCCATTTCATCCACCGGAGATCTCATCGTCACGGATATGGCTCGTAATGTTCGGGCGATACGGGACATGATTGAGCGAGCCGAGGATCCCGCTACCGCGCGGGGTTCCGCGGTACAGACCATCCCGCTTAAGCACATTACCGCGGATGAAATTCTGATGGCCGCGCGGCCTCTGCTGGGGCTTGAGGAAGAAGTGAATACCAGCGACGAGATCAGCATCTCAACAACTCTGTTTGGGACCACGATTTTCGCCAAGGGTGATGCGGACAAAGTGCAAATCTTGCGCGATTTGGTGAAGCAGATGGATGTTGCTCCCGAGGAGAATGCGGCCATTGGTCAAATGGAAACACCGGAGATCCGGCGTCACAAAGTGTTGGGCACGGATTTGGAACTGGCCTACCAGATCGCGTCGCAAATGCTGGCTGGATCCCCGGAAGTACGGCTGGCGAAAGACGAAAGCGCGTCGCAGTTGGTGCTCCAGGCTCGACCCTCGGAACATCAGATGATTGCCAAGATGCTCACCGATCTCCAGGGAGAAACGAGTGACTTCCAGGTAATTCAATTGGAAAAGCTGGATCCACAATTGGCAATCGCAGCGATCAAGAAGTTCTTCAACCTCACCGACAGCAGTGATGGAACGGATGGTAGCCCGGTCATCGATGGCGATCTGTTGGCACGCCAGGTATGGGTCAAGGGATCAGCGACCCAGGTATCACAGATTCGGCAATTCTTGGACAACCTGGAGCAGAATACTCGCAGCACCAATCCTTTTGGTGACAAACTGATGCAGATTCCGCTGACCGGTCGCTCTGCGGAGCGTGCCTTGGAGCAGGCGCAGCAGATGTGGGAAATGGTAGGTGGTGGAAATCGCATTCGGATTTTGACTCCGGGACAAAGCACTGGTGGAGGATTGCCGCAGAAATCGTTGGCTCCCAATACCAATGAAAAAGAGGCTGCAAAGGTCAGTACTCCCAATTCGAAAGCTCCCGTGCGCGAAGCAGATCGTGCCTCGACTGCACCTCGTGGCGTTCCAGCTGCCGGTCGGTTCGTCACAGCGCCGCAGACGGGTAACAGCGTGACTGATGAGCTTGCCAGCCCTTCCGATCAGAGTGTCTCGGGGGGCGAAATCGTCGTCATGCAGGGGCCTAATGGACTCATTGTTTCGTCCGAGGATCCGGAAGCATTGGCTCGCTTTCAAGAAGTCATGAACATGCTTGCCAGTCAGGCGGCCTTTGGCGCATCGGATCCGACCGTCATCTACCTGAAGAATATCAAGGCTGACGCGGCCAAAGAACTGCTGGAAACCATCATGAGTGGTACTTCGGGCTCGTCGGACAGCGGCGGCTTGCTGGGGGGGATGGCAAGCAGTGTCTTGGGCGGGCTTGGCGGCGGTATGTTCGGTGCCATGCTCGGCGGCGGAGGCGGTTCTGACTTGCTGGGGTCGTCCAGCGGCCTGGCAAGTGGAGACTACACCATCACAGCGGACCCGCGGCTGAATGCTCTGGTCATC
>JANSWS010000773.1 GCA_024743355.1 bacterium | reverse complement strand
TACTCTTCTGGCTGGCGAGTTGGATCAATGGGGCGGACACTGCGGTCGAGCAGACGACTATCACTATCACATCGCACCAGTGCACCTTGAGAAGATCGTTGGGGCTGGCAAACCAATCGCCGTGGCTCTCGATGGCTATCCGATCTATGGATACAACGACCCCAACGGTAAGCCGCCAACAGATCTTGATTGGCTCAACGGCCACAAGGGACCTGACGGAGCGTATCACTACCACGCCACAAAGATGTATCCCTACCTAAACGGCGGGTTCTACGGCGAAGTGGTTGAGCGAGGCGGTCAGGTTGATCCCCAGCCGCGAGCACAGGGCGTTCGTCCTGCGCTCAGTGGTCTGCGAGGAGCGAAGATCACAGGATTTGAAAATCCGGAACCAAGTAGCTACGTAGTGCGCTATGAGGTGTTCGGCGAAAAGCGATCAGTAGAGTACACGGTTGCGGAGAATGGATCAGCAACTTTCCGTTTTGTTTCACCACAAGGCACGACCACAGAAAGCTACCGTTCTCGCGAACGTGGCGGTGATGGAAGTGACCGTCGTCGAAACTCCCAGCCACCTCCCCGCCGGAATCAGCCGCAAGGAGAATCAACCAATCGGGACGGCGGTCCTCGTGGCCCGCAGTCGAGCGAAGGACCTCGGCAGCCGTGGATTCTGGTTCACAAAGATGAGATCGATCTTGATAAGAACAATATCATCAGTCGGCAAGAAATTGTCGGCGAAGCAACCAAGGCATTTTCGGGCTACGACTTGGACAACGACGGCAAGCTGACTGCCAGCGAGTTATCCGGCCGCGGTGGTTCGCGCAGCTCGATGGCTGGGTTTTTGAAAGGACACTCCAAGGAGATCGATCGCGATGGCGACGGCACTCTAACTCACGCCGAAGCTGTCGGCAATGCCGAGCGAATGTTCGACAGAATGGACCGCGATGGCGACGGAGAGATCAGCCGGGAAGAGTTGGACGCGTCGCGCCGTCGCTAACTTTTTTCTCCCATCACGTCTTCAGCCGATTCGGTGTTTTTGCTTGCCATCCTTCTAGCAGCGCCCCGTCAAGCCAGGATTCCAGTTACCACTTTTCCGGCTACGTCGGTCAGGCGGAAGTCACGACCAGCATGGCGATAGGTAAGCCGCAGGTGGTCGAGTCCTAGCAGTCGCAGCAGCGTCGCGTGCAGATCATGAATGTGGACTTTGTCTTCGGTCGCGTAATATCCGTAGTCATCGGTACTGCCATACTGAATGCCAGAGCGGACTCCGCCGCCTGCCAGCCACATGGTAAATCCCTCGGGATTGTGGTCGCGCCCATCATGTCCTTTGCCTTGGCAGGTGGGCGTGCGTCCAAACTCACCGCCCCACAAGACCAGCGTGTCGTCG